>CAYSXD010000102.1:0-8042 GCA_964434925.1 uncultured Spirochaetaceae bacterium | reverse complement strand
AAAGAACTGGAAAAATTATATATTTTCCTATATTATGAATAATCACTATACACTATTTATTATTGAGGCTGACCGGTAAACCTGTTGTCCACCGGACATGCACTCAGATTGTGTTGTGCAATTTATCAGTGCTTGGGCCTTACATTAAACCGCGGTTCAGTGGGATAAGTGAGGTACTGGACTGAATGAAGGATGGTTTATGAATATATATACAGTCTCTCTAATTGTGATTGCCGGAGGGAGTCTACTCGCTCTCGGATATGCCCGTGTAAAAACGAAATGGATTTATAGGCAGCCGGTGGAAGATGAGACACTAAAAAAAATAGGCGGTTATGTAGCTGACGGGGCAATGGCTTTTCTTATGAGAGAGTATAAAGTGCTTATACCTTTCGTTGCTATTGTTGCTCTTTTCCTTGCTCTTGCAAATAAAGGATTTCTTAGATTCCAGGCGGTATCGTTTGTGGTTGGTGCGACAGCTTCCGCTCTGGCAGGATTTATCGGCATGAGGGTAGCCACAGCATCAAACTCAAGAACAACCCATGCTGCACAAAGCGGACTGGTTCCCGCTTTGAAAGTAGCTTTTTTCGGTGGAAGTGTTATGGGAATGAGTGTTGTAGGTCTTGCAATGCTGGGCCTTTTTATTCTTCTTCTTTTAGGGAAATTGCTTTTCGGTGACACTATTTCCCCGTTTGCAGATAATATTCTTCCCGTTATTTCAGGGTTCAGCCTTGGGGCAAGTACGATGGCACTTTTTGCGCGGGTTGGAGGCGGTATATTTACAAAAGCCGCTGATGTTGGAGCTGACCTGGTGGGAAAAATTGAAGCAGGCATTCCTGAAGATGACCACAGAAACCCGGCTACAATAGCGGATAATGTAGGTGATAACGTTGGTGATGTTGCCGGGATGGGCGCAGACCTCTTTGAATCGTATGTCGGTTCCATTATTGGATCCATGATTCTTGGTGCAAGTGTAGTGGGAAGCGATACTTTCCGGTTGAGGCTGGCTCTTTTTCCCCTGCTGCTCGCTGTGGCAGGTATTGTTGCTGCTTTTCTTGGTATTGGATTTGTGAGAGTAAAATCGGGAAAATCAGCACAGAGCGCTCTTAACAGAGGGACCTTTGGTGCCGCGGGTATAGCGGCTGTTTTTTCTTTTCTTCTTGCTTTCTTTTTTCTCAAAGGCAAGGGGAATACAGGTTATTTTAGTATTTTTCTCTCTTCAGTGCTGGGAATGATAGCAGGAAGCGTTATTGGAATATTAACGGAGCATTATACGGGAACGGGTAAGAAGCCGGTAATAAAGATTGTAAAAGCCTGCGAGACAGGTGCTGCGACCACGATAATAACAGGAATGGGTGTTGGAATGATGTCAGCTTTTTTCCCACTTGTTGTTATAACTTCAGCAATATTGTTAAGCTTCTATCTGGCAGGGTTGTACGGTATAGCAATTGCGGCCCTCGGAATGCTTATGACTCTTGGAGTCCAATTGGCTGTTGACGCGTATGGCCCTATTGCCGACAACGCGGGAGGGCTGGCAGAAATGGCAGAATTTCCTCACGAGGTTCGGGAAATTACTGATGATCTTGATGCGGTGGGAAATACTACTGCCGCTATAGGCAAAGGGTTTGCAATCGGATCTGCCGCGCTCACTTCCATTATTCTTTTTTCAGCATTCAAAGAACAGGTAGGTCTGACAGTGATTGATCTCATGGGGGTTAAAGTCATTGCAGGTATTCTGTTTGGTGCAGTTCTTCCGTATCTTTTTTCATCAATGGCTCTGAATGCAGTAGGAGAAGCTGCTTTTGCCATGATTGAGGAAGTGCGGCGGCAGTTCAGAGAAAAACCGGGGATTCTTGATGAGACGGAAGAACCGGATTACCGGCGTTGTGTAGATATATCGACAGCTTCAGCATTAAGAGGAATGCTGCTGCCGGGTATTATTGCTATAGTTACGCCTATTCTTATTGGTTTTCTTGGAGGGCCGAAGATGCTAACCGGCACTCTAATCGGAGTTACCGCTTCCGGTGTTGTTCTCGCTATTTTTATGGCGAATTCGGGGGGAGCCTGGGATAATGCTAAAAAAATGATTGAGAATGGAAGCAGCCAGGGGAAGGGATCTGAGGCCCATAAGGCGGCTGTTGTCGGTGATACGGTTGGTGACCCTTTTAAAGACACAGCCGGCCCATCCTTAAATATTCTCATTAAGTTAATGGCCATTATTTCATTGGTTATTGCACCAATGCTTAAAAGTTTCTGGGGGTTATAGAATGAACTATGAAAAAAGACTGTACATGATTCTTTATCCGAATCAGGCACTTGTTGCCTCTCAGCTGGGCCCTGAAATGTTTGCCAAACACTATACATCAGGATCCAGCAGGCATTACAACGGGAAAGTGATTTTTGTTGAAGTCGATATCACCTATCGCAATGAATATTTCAGGATTGATGAGATCCTTGAAAAGGTTGTTCCACATGAAGATGGAACCCCCAAGGCAACTAAATTTATATCCTCCTATCGTGTTCTGGAACATATAGATTTTAGTTCATTAGGGACCCTGTATGTTACTACACAGGAAGGATACTGCCTCGGCCTTAACCCCGGGGCATGTGACGATTCCAGAGATGAGGATGCTGTTTTGTACGCGGAGATTGCTCCAATGAGAATGCTGGTACTTTCTGAAATGCATAAAAAAGATTTTGGTGACTATATTACCAGTCCCGATAATCCTAAAAGTGCCCCAAAACAATTTTATACCCAGTTAGATATAAATATTGTTGATTTTGTAAATAGATTTGAGCAAAACCCCTTTGAACCTTCACCGATTCCTACACTGCATCCTTCAACAATACGGGATGGCTTTTACGAATTAAAGAAATATTCAGCAAAACATAATAAAGGTCTCTCTCTTTCGAGCAGCCTGGATAGTTTTTCCTACAAACTTATTAAAAATGGATTTGCGTTTTCCGGAGGAGGAGGATGCCTCTTCTATCAGTTTCCGGACTATAAAACTATTGAGAAAGAACATTTTAAATTCTGGCGGACAATGTAACGATGTATGTAAGTTTGTCCCTTAACATAATGTAACGTGTTATTGATAAATTTATGCATAACAAAAGAGGCTGCCGTACATGGTAGCCTCTTTATACAAGATAAAGTGTAATGTTTTTGTTTGACAGGTAGTCTTTATACTTTTCGGGAATTCCTCTATCGGTAATAATCTCATCAAAATCGCCTAAATCAGCAAAGTAGGTACTGTGAACTACATCGAATTTCGATGAATCAGCTACAAGAATCCTGGTTTGTGCTGATTTCATAATTGCTTTTTTTGTTTCCCGTTCATACCCGTTGGAACAGGTAACCCCCATCGATGAACTTATGCCGCTGGCGGAAACAAATGCAATCCCGGCTCTGTTCTTTCCTATTATTTCCAGGCTCTCAGGACTTTCAAACATAAGAGTATTCCGGTGAAAATATCCACCGGGAAAGATGATCCTGGCTTTTGGAAGTTTTGAAACATTTATCAGGACATTGAGGGTAAAACAGATAACGGCACATGGGATATCCGGTGAGAGAGACCGTGAAATAAGTTCTGTCGTTGAACCTGTGTCGAGAATAATTGCCATGTTGTCTTTGATAAAAGAAGCTGCTTTAAGTCCTATGTGTGTTTTTTCTTCTTTCATTACTGAAGTTGCATCGGCAAGAGAGTATTTTTTTAAATCTTCCGACCGGTTACTACCGGGAAGCAGTACTCCTCCATGAAAAATTTCGACCTTGTGTTTGTGCCCGAGAATTTCCAGATCCCGTCTGATTGTCATATGTGAGACATTAAGCTCCCGGGCAAGCTTATTTATTGTGGCAGGATTTGTAGATTTAAGAAAATTGATTATACTATTGAGTCGTTCTTCCTGTTTACTTATCATAACTGTTAAAAAATTAACACACTATGATGGTTTGGACAAGGATTTTTTTAAAATTTTGGATGTATTTGCAAAATTCAGTTAATTCTCTTGACATCAGTAAAAGAGGTAGTATACTTTTATACTAAATGTTAAAAAAATAACATTTGTATGTTGGAGGTTGTATGGAAGAAAAACAGGGAAACGCACTGGGGATGATAGAAACAAGAGGTTTTGCTGCAGTTGTTGAAGCATCCGATGCTATGGTAAAAGCCGCAAAGGTTGAATTGAAGGATTACGAAGAAACCGGCGGCGGATATGTAACTGCTATTGTCCGGGGAGATGTAGCTGCAGTCCGGGCTGCCCTTGATGCGGGAAGTAAAGCAGCGGAAAGAGTTGGAGAGGTAATTTCCGTACATCTTATCCCCCGGCCGGACAGTACGGTAGATACTGTTTTGCCTCTGGATAATTAGGAGGCTCTATGGATACTATCCAATTACGAACATATAACTTTATAGATTCTCTCCAGCTTCAGATGGCATCCTACATGTGTACAATTTCAAAAGGGTATTTTCCTGTCGCGGGACAGGCATGTTCGATTATTGAAATAGCACCTGGAATTGAAATTAACAGACTGACGGATGTCGCTCTCAAAGCAACAGGTGTTTTCCCCGGAATTCAGGTTGTAGAACGGTCTTTTGGGCTTCTGGAGGTCCATTCGGATAGCCAGGGGGACGCGCGGCAGGCGGGGCAGGCTGTTCTGGATGTATTGGGAATGCAGGAGACAGACAGACTGAAGCCGAGGGTTCTGACAAGTCAGCTTATAAAAAATATAGGTGATCACCATGCGCAGCTTATAAATAAGGTTCGCTATGGGAATATGGTCCTGAGGGGCGATACACTTTTTATTCTGGAGATTGAACCGGCGGGATATGCATATTACGCGGCAAATGAAGCGGAAAAAGCTTCGAATATTAATATAATTAATGTTACCGGATATGGAAAATACGGACGTATTTATATTGCGGGTAAAGAATCAGAAGTACTTGTCAGTAAAGAGATTGTAGAATCAAGGCTGGCTGATATCGAAGGTAAATAGGGGGAAATATATGAAAGTAACGGGAAATGCACTTGGAATGATTGAGACAAAAGGTTTTGCCGCGATGGTGGAAGCATCCGATGCAATGGTTAAAGCTGCAGCAGTAGAATTGATAGAGTATAAAAAAATAGGCGGCGGATACACGACGGCAATTGTACGCGGCGATGTCGCTGCTGTACGTGCAGCGCTGGATGCGGGAAACCGTGCGGCTGAGAGGGTCGGAGAGATAGTATCCGTTCATATTATTCCACGCCCTCACGAAAGTGTTGATGCAGTTTTCCCACTTGGAAGACGTAAGGTAAAGAATTAAGTTATGATATTGGCCAGGGTTAAAGGAACGGTCGTTTCCAGCGCGAAAGAGAAGCGTCTTGAAGGACTAAAACTGCTTCTTCTTGAAAAAGTTGACCCTAAAACATTGAAGGGGAAACTGGATTTTGTTGTAGCTCTTGATGCGGTAGGGGCTGGAAAGGATGAACTTGTTTTTTATGTAAGCGGCAGCAGTTCCCGTCAGACGGAACTGACAAGCGGCATACCAAGTGACGCGACGGTCATTGGAATAGTTGATATTCTGGATATTGACGGGAAAATTGTGTATAACAAGGATCAGGGGTAAATGATTATAGCACGTATTAAGGGAACTCTTGTAGCTTCCTCCCAGTCAAATACCATTCAGGGCGGCAGATATTTACTGGTAGAACCCTGTTCCCCGGCAGGAGAGTCTGCCGGGCCACTCTTTATCGCTCTTGATACTGTGGGAGCAGGGGTTGGAGAAATTGTTCTTGTCGCACAGGGAAGTTCTGCCAGACAGACTCCGTTTACAAAGAATAAGCCGGTAGATGCTGTTATTGCGGGAATTGTTGATCTGATAGAAGAAAAAGGGACGATAGTTTTTAAAAAATGAATATGAATGTAATTGGAATAATTGAGTTAAACAGTATTGCCGACGGTCTTATGGTACTGGACGGCATGGTTAAAGCAGCTCCTGTTTCGATTCTCAAGGCAGAAGCGGTTAATCCCGGTAAGTATCTGATAATGGTAGGAGGGGATGTAGCTTCTGTGGGATACTCGATGAAGAGGGGTCTGGAACTGGGAGAACGGTCATTGGTGGATCAGTTGTTTCTACAAAATACAGATTCACAGATAGTTTCTGCCCTGATGAAAAAAGGGAACAGAGAGTTTTCTGGCGCGCTCGGGATTCTTGAAACCCTATCGGTAACTACCTGTATAGAAGCGGCGGATAAAGCGGTAAAGGCAACAGAAATAAATATTATTGAAATCCTGTCCGGAAATGAGCTTGGTGGTAAAGCGGTTTTGAAGTTTACCGGTACACTTGGGGATATTGAAGATGCGATGAGAGTAATTGTTCCCTTTGCGGAGAGTAAAGACCAGTTGTTCCGCAATGTAATCATTCCGGGGCCCCATACGGATATTAAAGGATTTGTATATGGAAATTGATGAGAAGATCATAAAAGGAATTGTTGAGAAGGTTGTAGAGGAATACTCTGCTTCTTCAGAAGGTTCTCCCGGTAGTTTCCGTATTCCGGGGGTGTTTGATACGATGGATAAAGCGGTTTATGAAGCATCGAAAGCATTCCGGAAATTTTCAGAGACAACGCTTGAAGTAAGAAGAGCTATGATTGCCGCTATGAGGCAGACGAGTATAGATAATGTCAATGTTCTGGCTGAAAAAGCGGTAGCAGAAACAGGAATGGGAAGAGTCCCGGATAAGATCAAAAAGAATCTTCTTGCCGCCCGTATGACCCCCGGTGTTGAAGATGTACAGCCTTCGGTGTTCTCCGATGACCATGGGTTAACCTTGACGGAACGGGCACCGTATGGGGTTATAGGAGCCATAGCTCCAAGCACAAATCCCACAGAAACAATTATAAACAATGCTATAAGTATGATTTCTGCCGGAAATGTAGTGGTGTTTAACGCTCATCCTGCAGCAAAAAATGTTTCCGTGTATACAGTCGGCATGCTTAATGAAGCGATTATGAGGGCCGGTGGTCCTGAGAATATTATTGTTACCGTACAAAATCCGACAATTGAAACGGGAAAAGCAATGATGCAGCATCCGCTGATAAATTTGCTTACTGTTACCGGCGGTCCCGGTGTAGTGAACCAGGCAATGAAAACTTCAAAAAAAGTTATTGCTGCCGGGCCTGGGAACCCCCCTTCCATTGTTGACGAAACAGCTGATATTGAAAAAGCGGCACGGGATATTGTTGATGGTGCAGGATTTGATAATAATATTGTGTGTATTTGTGAGAAAGAAATCGTTGCTGTAAGATCAATTGCGGATAAACTTAAAAGTGAAATGGTACAGGCCGGAGCATATGAATTGACTGGGGACCAGATTGAAAAGGTTACCAATCTGGTTATAGCAGATCCCGGGAGAAAAGGATATGAAGGAGCACCTAATAAGCAGTATGTGGGGAAAAATGCAAGTTTTATTGCTGAAAAAACAGGTCTTCGAATCCCTAGGGAATCAAAGATTCTTCTTATGGAAGTTGATGTTTCTCATCCTTTGCTCTGGACAGAACAACTGATGCCGGTGATTCCTCTTGTCAGGGTGGACACGGTAGATGAGGCAATTGATCTGGCTCTTGATCTGGAGCATGGATTCAGACATTCAGCTTCTATGCATTCACTCAATATTGCAAAATTATCAAAGATGGCAAAATTGATAAACTGTTCTTTGTTTGTAAAGAACGGATCAAATTTCAACGGGATGGGATTTGGGGGTGCAGGGTATACTTCGTTCACCATTGCAAGCCCTACCGGTGAGGGTTTTACAAGAGCCCGGACGTTCACCCGTGAACGCCGATGTGCTTTGATCGATTATTTCAGGATAGTATAAAAGAAGGTACAATGAAAATAGGTCGAATTACCGGTTCAGTCGTTTGCAGTAAAAAAACAGATTCACTTTTTTCTGTGCCTCTGCTTTTGCTCCAGCCTCTGGATAAAGATCTTCATGCAGCGGGAGTTCCTCTTGTTGCCTGCGATATGGTACAGGCAGGAATGGGAGATCTGGTCCTTTATGAGG
>CAYSXD010000101.1:0-8057 GCA_964434925.1 uncultured Spirochaetaceae bacterium | reverse complement strand
CGTCATTTAAACCTGGTTTCAAGCTGGAATCTCAAAAAATAGAGGATGAAAAAAAATCCACTGCCCACTATAAAGTACCTACTGAGCAAATATTGAATGATTATGGGAATTCCCATTACTGGATTATAGATGAAGAAACCCGAAAAGCAGCTGGTGTGTTGAAGGAAACTTTACAGGAATTCAGGATAAAAGCGGAAGTTACGGGAATAAAGAAGGGTCCCGTTATAACGATGTTTGAAATACTTCCTGCTCCCGGAGTAAAGTTATCTAAAATTGTAAACCTGGCTGATAATATAGCACTGCGACTCGCGGCATCCCGGATTCGAATTGTAGCTCCTATTCCGGGAAAACATGCCGTCGGTATTGAGGTCCCCAATAAACAGCGGGCAATAGTGTCTTTTAAGGAAATGCTGCAGGATGAAATTTTTGATCGATCGGATATCGGGATTCCTGTTGCCCTCGGTAAGGATATTACCGGGGAATCACAGATTGTTGATCTTGTTCAAACTCCTCATCTGCTTATCGCGGGGGCTACGGGATCAGGTAAATCAGTCTGTGTAAACTCTATAATCTGTTCCATTCTCTATAAGAGAACTCCCGAGGAAGTTCGTTTAATTTTAATTGATCCAAAAATTGTTGAATTGAAGCTGTATAATGACATACCACATCTTCTTACACCGGTTATAACGGAGCCGAAAAGGGCATTCCAGGTGCTACAGTACTGTATTTTTGAAATGGAACGCCGTTATTCACTGCTTGATTCTCTGGGAGTTCGCGATATCGGAGCATATAACAGAAAAATAAAAAAAGGTAAGTATGCCGCAGAAAAACTGCCATACATTGTTGTTATAGTAGATGAGTTCGCGGACCTTATGGCAACAACAGGAAAAGAGCTGGAATCTACACTGGCACGGCTTGCAGCTATGGCACGGGCGGTGGGAATTCACCTTGTTCTTGCAACGCAGCGTCCGTCAATTGATGTTATAACCGGGCTTATCAAAGCCAATATTCCCAGTCGAATAGCTTTTATGGTCGCAAATAAAATTGATTCACGGATAATACTTGATATGGTGGGAGCGGACAAACTCCTTGGTAAGGGAGATATGCTCTTTGCGTCCGCATGGGAACCGGCTCTGGTAAGAATACAGGGAGCTTTTGTTTCTGATGATGAAGTTGAACGGTTAACCGATTATGTAAAGACTCTTGGTGAGCCGGAATATATTGATGAAGAAATCTTTTTTGACAATGAAGATCAACCGGATGATACGGATGGTTATTCGACTAATGATCCACTGATGGATAAATCAATAGAAATAGTAACCACTGCCGGTAAGGCTTCGGCATCATACCTCCAGCGCCGGCTTAAAATTGGATATAATCGTGCAGCCCGGATTGTTGAAGAAATGGAGGCACGGGGTATTGTTGGACCCCAGAACGGGAGTAAACCACGAGAGATAATACATATTCCGGAAAAATATAGAGAAAATTAAATGAAATACGCCCTGAAAAATCTGAAACTTATAGAAGAATCCCAGGTAGTGGTACCTCTGACCAATAGGGAGGTTTTTTTTACCTTTAGTGTTTATGAGTCTCTCATTTATAAAAATAAGATATTGAAGGATCCTGATGATCACCTTGAACGTTTTATGGAATCGGCAAAAAGACTCCGTCTTGCGCACGCTTTTAAAAAAGCTGAGATACTGCAGAGTATCCGGCTTCTTGTGGGAAAAAATGATGCTGCCAGCGGGACAATAAAGCTTCAGCTTATTGGCGGCCAGAATCCTCTTTTGTTTGCATTTACCACCCCTTTACCGGTGTATCCGGCAAAGTATTATACTGATGGGGTTAAAGTTGTCTCTTACACCGGTGAGAGGATAATGCCCCGGGTAAAATCAAACTGCCTCCTCCTGAACTACCTGGCTTCACGGTATTCTTCAGAAAATGATGCGCTTGATGCTCTTCTTATCAATAGGGATGGAAACGCGCTGGAAGGTTCCCGGTGCAATCTGTTTGCAGTAAAAGAAAAGAATCTATTCACTGCGGATGATAATGTGCTTTTTGGTGTAACCCGTGCTCATGTTATTGAAAAAGCACGAAGTATGGGGTTTGGTGTTAAATACCTGGAACTTTCACTTGAAGATCTTAAATCTGCCTTTTATGATGAGGTTTTTATTACCAGTACAAGTATGGGTGCTATACCGGTACGGATGATAGATGATATAATCATAGGGAGAAGTTTCCATTCTGTTGAGCTTTTTAATTCCCATGGAGGTCTATAGATTTATGCTGTCCGGAAAACCGACCATTGTTGTCCCGTTTTCTGAAGATTGCTCTCATAGTCGGTGTCAGGATATCTTTATCTATCTTCGCCCGGAAAGTAACGGTATTAAAGTTGAAAGTGCCATAATGCGCGGGGTATCCAGAACGCCAGAATTGAGGGAGCATATAGATCTTGCATATCTTGCAAATCTTCCCGGCGAATTTCTTTCAGACAGAGGTGTGTTGAGGGATCATTACAGGACGCGAGTTGTTTTCGCTCAGTACGGAGTAAAAATATTTACTCCCTACATGGAAAATGAATTTGAAAAACATTTTAATAAAAAAATTGAGGATGTAAGAGTTGTCGGTGCGTATAAAGCGCTGGACTTATTGAAATTTACAAAAAAAGAACTTTTTGATTTCTGGGTTCCGTTAAACGATATGCTCCGGTTGGACGGTCAGACAATAAAAAAGATTAAAGATATCTATGTAATAAATTGTGATATCCCTGAAATAATTGACAACAATAATAAAACGGACATAGCTGTCATGATTTTTCGTACAGATTACACAGGGGAAGAGTTTTACAATGTAATTCTTGGAATGACTGATCTTCTTATTGAAGAGGGGATTATTCATCAGAAAAGTATGTTCAGCCATGTTTTTCATTATTCGAAAGGGCCGTTTGAGCAGATTCTCGATGCGGTAGGTTTCCTGTATGATGATGAGGGGAATCATCTTCCTCTGGAGAGAATACGGTTTTATAAGTATCTAAAGCAGAGAGGGCTGAATCATCGCGAAATTAAACATACTCTTGAGGACCCCATTTTTCAGTTTTTTCTGGATGATAATAACTATATGGAAAATTCAATATTTGAACAAACAAAGAATTTGGAATACAATAAAGCTCTAGAGGTTATTCAGTCAGCACGTGCGCAAATTTATCTGGACAGCTATACCGTATCAAAATAAAAGAGAGAATAGATGAAATTTACAGAATTTGATTTAGATGAAAAAGTAGTAAAAGGAATAGAGACAGCAGGGTTTATCGAATGCCTTCCTGTACAGGAAAAGAGTATAGCTGAGACAATCCGGGGTAGAGATGTAAGTGTTCAATCGCAGACCGGGTCAGGAAAAACTGCCGCGTTTATGATACCCCTTCTCCAGTATTATTGTGTTACTCCCGCTAACCGTAAGGTGCGTACTCTTATTGTCGCGCCAACCCGGGAACTGGCTCTGCAGATTGAAAATGATGCAAAAATACTCAGCTCGGCAATGGATGTTACCATAGGGTGTTTTTACGGTGGTGTGGGATATAAACAACAGGAAAATTCCTTGTACAAGGGCGTGGATATTATTATTGGTACTCCCGGCAGACTAATTGACTTCGGGAAGTCGGGAAAGATAAATTTTAAAGAGATAGGAAAATTTGTTATTGATGAAGCTGACAGGCTTTTTGATATGGGGTTTTATCCTGATATCAGGCAGATGATGAGAATGCTTCCTCCCCGGGAGAAACGTCAAACTATGCTGTTCAGTGCTACATTAAGTAACCGGGTAAGAAATATAGCATGGGATTATATGAATATACCTGTGGAAATTGAAATTGAACCGGAGAATGTTACTGTTGAGTCGATTACTCAGATGCTTTATCACGTAAGTACCGCGGAAAAAATGTCCCTGCTCCTTGGCTTGATGAAAAAACATCAGCCAGGAAACGCAATAATATTTACCAATACTAAACATGCTGCAGTTGAAGTTGCCGAACGACTTAAAAGAAACGGATACGACGTTGTATACATGATGGGTGATCTTCCCCAGAAAAAACGACTTGCCGTAATAAAAAAAGTGAAAGCGGGAGAAGTCCGGTTCCTTGTAGCAACGGATGTTGCCGCCCGGGGCCTCCATGTGGATGATCTTGAACTTGTTGTTAACTATGATATCCCTGAGGATTTTGAGAATTATGTTCATCGGATAGGCCGTACTGCCAGAGCCGGTAAATCCGGAATGGCAATTACTCTTGCCTGTGAAAAATATGTCTACGGTCTGGAAGCTATAGAAAAGTTTATTGGATTTAAAATTCCCGTTGAATGGGCAGGGACTGACCTGTACGAGAAGGACAGGAGTGCTGGAGCCCGGCTTAATCTTGATCGTTCCAAACAAAAGCCATCATCAGGCAGGCCTTCCCGTGGTTCTTCAGGGTATTCGGGGGAAAGAAAGTCCAGAGAGCCTTCCCGTGTAAGATCTTCTTCGGGTACAGCAGGAAGAGCCATCGTAAAGGGTAAATCCATGGCCAGACCGCAGAAAGCAGGCGCTTCCGCGGCATTTGTGAAGGATAAAAATACTGCTAAAGGGGGTTCCTTCAGATCAGCAGAGGGGGAAAGGAAACGGAAAATCCATCCGGCTAAAAAATCCGGGATATCAGATTCAAAGATCTCTACAGGTAAACAGTCAGGAAAAAGTGGTGAGGAACGACTTGCGTATTACCGGGAAAAATATGGAGAAAATTTTGCTTTTTCCAGAGAAACGGAGAACAGTGATAACAATAGTATGAGAAACCCGGTTGATTTCGCTGTTAAGAAAAAGAAAGAGGGAATTTTTAAAAAACTTTTCAAAAGAAAGAAGAAGTAAAATCGTGGAAGATAAATTTATTATTGGGCTTGATGCCGGAGGGTCCGGTACCAGAGCATTTCTTTTCGATGGTTACGGCAGGATAGTCGGACGGGTTTTCGAAAAAGTTAAAACGCTGCATCCTGAGGAGGGGGCAACGGAGCATGATCCCGAAGAGCAGTGGTCCGTCCTTTTACGTGCCATCCGGGAGCTGATTTATAAATATACAAGAGGGCCAAAAACAATTGAAGCGATAGGTTTGAGTGTTCAAAGGTCGACATTCACACTGTGGGATCGGTTTACAGGGATTCCCTGCTGTAATTTCATCAGCTGGGCTGATGTACGGGCAGCTGATACAACAGATAGAATGAACCGGAAATTCAAGTGGAAGCTTGTTAAATTTGCGGCATTTATTATAAGTAAAATTACACATAATACAATGCTAACCGCTACGGGAATGCTGACGTTTGTTACTGATCACGCTTTAACGAGACTCCGCTGGCTGTTTGATTCAAAACCGGATGTGTATGAGAAAGCGAAAAAAGGTGATCTTTATTTCGGAACGCTTGATACCTGGTTTGTGTATAAACTGACAGGGAAGAAGCTTCATGTTACGGACACTTCCAATGCTGCGTCAACCTCTCTATATAATTCTTTTGAATTAAAATGGAACGATATTTTCTGCCGGGTGTTCGAAATTCCGATGAATATTCTGCCGGAAGTAAGGGAAACTGCCGGTGATTTCGGATCTACTGATTCTGAAATATTTGGCGGGATCAGTATTCCGATTAAGGCCGTTGTTGGTGATCAGATGTCCGCGTTATTCGGTCATAGATGTTTTAAAAAGGGTGATGTGAAAATCTCCCAGGGTTCCGGTTCATTTGTGGATATCAATATAGGTTTAAAACCAAAACTTTCCCGCCGTGGTCTGTTCCCTCTTATTGCGTGGACGCTTCATGGCCGGACAACCTATATGCTGGAAGGTTATATGGCTACAGCCGGTCGTTTGATTGATTGGCTGGGGCAGGGATTAGGATTATCCGATACACCGAAGGTGCTGAATGAACTTGCTGAACAGACAAAAGATTCTGAAGGAGTGGTTTTTGTTCCCACTCCCTCAGGGATTCGATTTCCGTACTTCCAACCGACAGCACGGGGAACTATATTGGGATTGTCACTGAATACACACAGACGGCATGTTGCCCGTGCTGTAATTCAGGGCATGACTATGCGTATTGTGGATATTTTAAACGGTATTAAAAAAGATACGAAAGTGGCTATTACCGGTATTAAGGCTGATGGAGGAGTCAGCCGGTCTGATGTTCTGCTTCAGTGTCTTGCCGATTTATCAGGACATTCTGTTTCCCGTTCAATAGAACATGAAATGGCAGCAACCGGTGCAGCATATCTGGCAGGATTGTCTTCCGGAATCTGGAAAAATCTTGATGATATTATGCTGCTTGAGGGAGAGTATGAAACCTTTTATCCTGAGATGAATCAAAACCAGAGGATTTATATAATAAAAAGGTGGGAAAGAGCCCTTAAGGCAGTGTTGGGCGGGTATTATGCTTAGAAATATTTTTTTCTATTCCTTATTTGGCATTTTACTGGTACCGGCGTATCTGGTTCTTGTCATTTCTGTCTTGTTCTTCCGGATGATAAGGAATAAAGAAAAGGAAATGCTGTTTTTAAGAAATTTTTCCGGGGTTTATTTCCGCTTTTTAATGGATGCAACGGGGAGCCGGGTAAAGGTGAAAGGTCTTGAAAACCTTCCCGATCCATCCGGGAATAGCATCTGCCTGGTGAGTAATCATCAGAGCTATTTTGATATACTTCTTATAGAAGCGTATGTTCCCTTTCTTGTGGGATTCGTTGCAAAAAAAGAACTTGGTAATCTCCCTATTCTCAACAGATGGATGAAGGAACTTGGCTGTGTCTTAATTGACAGAAGCAGTCCAAAATCCGCTGTTGAAGCGATAGACAAGGGTGTTGAGTCTATCAGAAACGGAAATCCTCTTGTCCTTTTTCCGGAAGGAACACGCAGCAGAAGCCAGCAAATGAATACCATAAAGCCGGGAAGTTTGAAATTAGCCACACGGGCTGAAGCATTAATAGTTCCTGTGACTATCAATTACTCATACAAGGTTTATGAAGCCCAGTCAAGAGTTGCCAGCGCGGATATTTCAGTTGTTTTTCATAAACCGATTGACACAAAGCTGGAGGAAAATAAAAACTCCCGTAAATTAGCGGATAAAATACAGAAAATGATTAAGGGTTCTTTGCTTTAGAATTAATTTTTTCCTCATCATTTTTTCTTCTTTTTAAATACCCTTTTTTTAGAAGTTCCCTGTATGTAGTATTGCTGATAAATATCCGGATCTGCCGAAGTAGCTTTCTTTCTTTTCTGCTTTCCAGATTCTTTATAACCCGCCGTATTGCAGGATCAGCGGCAGTAAAATCTTTCATTGTCACCAGTACTCTGTCAAGAAGTCCCATGTACATACTCTATCACAAAAAAAGAAAAAAAGGTAAAAAAACTGCCCGTATAAGGGCAGTTTTAAAAACTTTTATTTATAGTATGAAGCTTTTTCCTGGTAAACTATCTTTTTATGCCGCTTTTATTTTTATAGATTTTGGTTTACTTTCCGGTCGTTTCTTAATTTCAATGGAAAGTACACCGTTCTTGAAAGTTGCATAAATTGAGTCCGAATCTGAATTTTTTGGGAGAATAAAATTTCTGGAAAAGGAAAAACGGTCACGTTCTCTGACAAGGTAGTTATCTGCCTTGTATTTTTCTTTCTTTTCCTCTTCTATTGTAGAGATAAAAAGATTCCTGTTTTCAATTTTTACATCGATATCTTTTTCTGTTAACCCGGGAAGCTCGGCGTCAATAATATAGCCGTCTTCAGTCTCTCTTACATCAACATTGGGCGTTCGATTAAATGCAGCATTTTCTCCTAAATTTGAATTAAATGATCTGTCCAGCACTCTGAAAAAATCTGCTGGTTTTTTTACTAAGTATGTCATAGTCCACCTCCAAAATAATTTTATTCTTACATTGACCACAAAGCATAAAGTGTGCCAAAATAGTAAAAAATTGTAACATGTTATTATATAAGTAATTAACCATTATGTCCTTTTCATCTTCTCAAATTAATTTTTTATATAGTGTGTAAAAAAGATACACA
>CAYSXD010000100.1:0-8062 GCA_964434925.1 uncultured Spirochaetaceae bacterium | reverse complement strand
TGATGTTGTGTATAATTATTCCTATTCCGAGCGAAGTGTCATTATTCGCAATGACGTGGGAGTATCCTATTCATCCGATATAGACAGAGTCATTGAGCTTCTGAAAAAAGTCGCTGAAAAGAATCCATATGCCCGGACGGATAAAGAACCGAACATATTTGTTAAAGAATTCGCCTCTTCAAGTATCAATATAGCAGTTCTTATCTGGATTCATGATGTTAAAAATAAATATGAGGCAAGCCATTTGATGAACCTTGAAATCTGGCGCACTTTTCGGGCGAATGGTATAGAAATCCCCTTTCCCCAAAACGATGTGTATATTAGACAGACACCAGGAACCGGAAACTCTCCGGAGGATAAAGAAAGTACCGGCTAAAAGATCTAACGGAGTCTGTTCTTATGCATGAGCCAGTGGTTTTTGATACTTTCCGTCAAGAATATCCTGGAGTGACGTCATTTCAAAGTAATTTCTAAAATGCCGGTATGAATTATTCCAGAGTGCTTCAACAATGCAGTCACTTGATCTTTTGCACGAGGTGTCAGCTCCGCGGATACAGGGTGTAAGATACAGTCCTTCTTCCACAGCATCAAAAAGCTCGGCAATAGAGATTTCTGAAGGTTCTCTGTTGAGTTTAAATCCGCCTCCTGGTCCACGAACAGAGGTTATGATATCTTTCTTCCGGAGTTTGAAAAAAATCTGTTCAAGAAACTCCGGAGAAATATCTTCCAGTTCTGATATTTTTCTAATTGAGAGGGGGGTATCGGTGTCCTTTGTCATTTGAGCAAGTAACGTAATTGCCCGGACGGCATATCTGCCTTTTGTTGTTATTCTCATAATTTTTTACCTATTATTTTATACTTTATTTATATCCTAATATACACAGGAAGCGGAAATAAATAAAGCAGTTTTTACCTCTTTTGCAGTAATAATATACGAAAACCTCTATGTTTTTTAGAAAAAGAGATGGAATAGCCCTGGTGCTCACTGGCAATACCGGCAAGGAGCGAACTTTTTCCGGTAAAAAGAAGAAAACCATCAGGTGTAATATAATCCCTGGATTTTTTAAGAATAGCCGGAAGAATCTTTTTTTCAATTGCCTCTGTTATATGATAGATCATCCACACATAGAGGCTTTCAGGTTTTTGTTTATCGGTAAAGGCAGAAAGAGGAGAAGGATTTGTGAAAGAACGTACCGGTAACGAAGTCTGAAGAATGTTGCAATTACGGCTGGAAATGAGACATTGAAGTGCATCCCTGGAGGATAGGGTAAGCGTTTTAATGTTTGACCTGCGTGAAATAAGTATTGCCGGGATATGTCCCTGCCCCGGATTCCAGATAAAAACATCTCCGCTAACAGTATATTTCAGTGGAAGTGAGGCCGTAAGCGCGTCAGCATATGGTACCGTATCAAATCCGGATAACCCGTAAACAGTATCCAGAGGGTATGTATACGAATCATAGCTGAATTCGGTTGATGTGCGTATATATGGTGCAAGAGGAAAAATTGTCTCCTGTATACTTTCCGGAGTATATTCTGCTGAAGTTTCATGCGTTTTTCTGTAATGAAATACAGAATATTCGTTTGTTACATCACGATGAGTAATGGAAATATCCGGCCGGCCCAAAATTTCTTCCATGGTATCATGCAGCGTGGAAACAACAACAACAGCTCCGATTCCCTCTTCTGAAAGATGTGAGAGAGATCCTGTTATGAAGTGCCGTATAACGGGAGTACCGGCTTTCGCCGGAAGATTGGAAACAATAAGATCGTAGCGTTTTTCAGAAAGATCTTCAAATGCCAGTCCGGTTATTATGTGTGT
Organism: uncultured Spirochaetaceae bacterium; assembly: GCA_964434925.1. Classification (GTDB taxonomy): domain Bacteria; phylum Spirochaetota; class Spirochaetia; order B11-G9; family B11-G9; genus S145-15. The sequence continues at coordinate 6,241 of CAYSXD010000100.1, read as the reverse complement.
CTCCATTATCCCGTTCTTTTCTCCATTGATACGTGAGAAATAAGAAGCCAGTGCATCTCTGTCCTGCAGGGTAATCTCCATGGAAGGGAAGCTTTTTTTTAGAGAGATGCCGATTGTTCCAACTCCACATCCGACATCCAGGGCGGATTTTGTATCTGAAAGATTACATTCTTTTATCAGTGTTTTTAACAAAAGCCTCGTTCCGGCGTCAATATCAAAGCTGCTGAACAAAGATTGGGAGAGAAAAAAAGAGAGGCCCTTTCCGGCAAACCGGAAAGAAACCTCTTTGTTGGAATAATAATCGACTATATTCAACTGTTAACCCGTTCCACATACTCTTTTGTTTCGGTATTAACCATAATTTTTTCTCCCTCTTTTATAAAGATAGGGACCTTAACTTTAAGACCTGTTTCAATTGTTACCATTTTTGAAGCGCCCTGTACCGTATCACCCTTTACCGCTTCAGGTGAATCGGTAACGGTGTATACAACCTTGAAGGGAATCTTTATGTCAAGAGGTTTGTCTTCCCACATAATTATCTTGTATGTTTCCCCGTCCATCATGAGTAACTTGTAATCTTCAAATCCTTTCATGGGAATTTCAAACTGATCGTATGTTTCGGTATCCATAAAGTGATAGGATTCTTCATCAGCGTAGAGGTACTGACATTCTTTATCATCAACGGTAATATCCTCTACCTGATCCTGTGTTTTCATTGTTTCGCGTAATACTCGCCCGGTGGCTGGACTTTTTAACTTTAATCGTACAAAAGCTGACCCTTTTCCGGGATTTACAAATTCTCTTTCCACAACGACGAAAGGCTCCCCCTTCATCAGTAATGCAGAACCCTTATCGAGTGCTCCGGCTCTTATCATTATGTTTACCTCAAAAAATTTAAATTATTCATAAATTATATCAGACAGGGGAAATAAAATCACCCCCTGGAGAGAATCTTTCCCGGTAAGCAGACGAATCAGACGATCAACACCAAGAGCGACACCGGAGCACGGGGGATAGGTATCGGAAAAGAGGTCACTGAATGTATTGTCGATATCGGGGATTACTTTCGAGCAGGCGGCTTTTATCAGATATTCCTGTTCCAGTATAGACGCTACCTTTTTTTTGTTTATTTCTTCCGTATAGCAGTTTGCCAGTTCAATTCCTCCCACGTAGAGTTCCCACCGGTCTTTCCACGGTGTTTCCGGTATGTTATTTGCAAGACATTCAATTTTTGCCGGATAGTTATAAATAATGAGCGGTCTGTCGGCAGGTAAATATGGTTCTACTTCCTGAATAAATATTCTGTTAAAGACAGATTCCCACGTTTCTCCTCTGTTTGCCAGTGTATAATCTTTCTTCAATGCTGCTTCAGTAAGTGCTGAAAGACTCTGCACGGTGATAAGGTCTATCCCCGTCTTCTCAAAAAATATTTCCTCCATCGTTATCCGCCTAAAAGGTGGTTTTAACGAGGCAGTGTCTATATCCGGCTTGAAAGTGTTTTTGCCCTCAGCCAGGTTGAGAAGAAAGGCAAATAGTTCTTCTGTTACCGGAATGTTATCTGCTGCCCGCATCTTCATCTTATACCATTCGAGCATGGTAAACTCAGGATTATGGTTCCGTCCCGTCTGCTCATTATTACGAAAGCTCTTTGTTATCTGAAAAATATCTCCATATCCTTCAGCAATGAGTTTTTTCATAAAAATCTCGGGGGACGGAGTAAGATACAGCTGATGAGTACCTCTGAAATCACTGTAGTATGTTGTTTCAAAAACTTCTATATTTGATTCCGGAAGCAAATATGGGGAAAGAACGGGTGTCTCAACTTCCAGATAGTCTTTACTGTTAAAAAAGGTTCGAATTCCCTGTATAATTGTGTTTCTTTTTTTTATATCTTCTTTTGTTATTCCGTTCACTTCCTGACTCCAAAATAGTGTTACCGGAGAGCATGATACGTAATTAATACTCTCCTGAAATCAGTCATACGCTTTTTCGCAATTTTATTATGCCAATATTACCCCCGAAGATAAAATGTCTTTCCGTTATTGTAAGGTCCAGGGTCTTTAGGTAGGCGAGAAGCCCGCCTCCTTTCATAAAGGAGAGGTAATTCCGATAGTGGCTTCCTCCTACAAGCTTTTCAATATAATGAATACCTTTATTACCAGCCCTCGCGTAGAGGGATCCTGAGGAAGTAAGGGTATAATCAACAAGAATGATGGAACCCCCCTTTTTTGTCACACGGATCATTTCACCGGTTATAGCCCTTCTGATATCGGGATCCACTTCGTGGAGAGCAAGGGTTATAGTGGAGAGGTCAAAACTGTCTGCTTCCAGAGGAAGTTCTGTCCCGTCGGCATGTATGCAGTTGATGTGACGCTTATTTGCCACTTCAAGCATTGCCGGTGAAAGGTCAACTCCCGTGTATTCAGCTCCCGCTTTTCTAAAACGCATACCTTGCGTTCCCGTTCCGCAAGCCACTTCCAATACTTTCAAACCCGGATGGATCCCGCTTATGTTTACTATTTTCCGGCGCATATTCCAGAGAATCGGTTCCAGTACGGTATCGTAGTACGGTGCCATTGTGTTATATTCTTCTACTGCCATACTGAGCAGTATAGCAACTTTATTATAAAGTTTTAATGACAAATTGTTCTTTCTCCTGTAAAATAGGGATGATTACTGGATAAATATTAATATGGAGGGCTCTATGCGGAGCAAAAAGGTATTTTTTGGGTTACTGTTTATTTTTATTTCCGGGATGATCTTTGCTGAGAAGACAGTCTCTTCGTTTCATTTTTCAGGGTTTCCTACAGACCTCTGGGCGGGAAAAGTTTCCGCCGGATATACCGGTTTATCGCTTATTGAAGGGGAGGAGACTTCCTTCGAAACAATACTCAGCGGTGGATGGCTTACACGGTACTCCTACTATTCAGGTTCTTTTTTACATAGAGAAACTCCTTCTGCCAATTTTAATTATGGTAATGCCCTTTTTAAAATGGGTTATGTTCAGGATCTTTTAGGGATTCGTCAGGGGTTTATTCGTAACAAACGAAATGGGAGGAATCTTCTTGAAGGCTTTGTTTACTATCGGGGCAGATGGGAAACTCATGTTAAACCGGAGGGGACTAATCCGTCGTTCTTCTCATTGAGTGATAATCCGGAAAAGGATGGAATATTTGTAAATGCTGCCGTTGCCGGTCTGATGTACAATGATGTGGTTCGAAACGGCCATGGAGTAAAGAACGGTCTTGACGGAAAGATCTCTGTTGAGTATGCACCGGACTTTATAAACAGTATGGCAGATTACTACAGTATTGTTTTTGAAGGTATGGGATATCTGCCTTTGTATGACAGTCAACCGCGGAAGGATATGAACCTTTTTAGTCTGTATCTGGCGGACAGGATACGGGTTGCTCACAATGGAGGCGGCTACCGGACGTTTACCATCCGACGTGAAGATGCATTGCAGCTGCGGGGAATAGAGCGTGAACGTCAGGACAGCAGATTTACTGCCGTTAATAACCTGGACCTCCGCATGAATCTTCCCGCTCTCTTCATTCCTGATTTAAAATTCGGCATACTTGGTTTCTTTGATTCAGGATACTACTATGAGGATACCTCGTATAATGGAACATACTTTTCCACAGGAGCAGCACTGTATCTGGATATTTTCGGTGCGTTTCAGGGAGGAATTCGCTATAATTATCTTCTTTCGGGTGAACGAATGAATACAAAAAAAGACAGTGTTGATATGATTCTCACTTTCTATTATTAAAGGATTTTTATGCAGATAAACGGAACGGTTATTTTTATAAATGCAGCGGCTTTACTGGGATTGATTATTTCTATTACCCGGAATAAAGCAAAAACGAAACAGGCTTTTAAAATAGCGCTGAAGGGAATAATAAAAATGATTCCTGCTCTCGGTATGCTTATTGTTTTAGTCGGCCTTATTATGGGATTTTTTAAACCTGAAATGATTTCGCGTTTTCTTGGAGACAAAGCCGGATTTCCCGGTATTATGCTTGCTTCGCTGGCAGGAGCAGTATTGATGATTCCCTCTTTAATAGCCTTTCCCCTAACCGCGTCGCTTGTCAGTTCGGGGGCTTCTATAAGTGTAGCTGCGGCTTTTATTACAACCCTCACGATGATAGGGTTTGTGACAATACCCATTGAGATAAAAGAACTGGGTAAAAAATTCACCTTTATGCGAAATGGCATCAGTTTTGTTATTGCTGTAGGAATCGCGCTTTTAATGGGGGTGCTCCTGTGAAAAAACAGGCATCAGAGCAGAAAAATTTTGGACAGAATAAAGGAAACATGGAAGAAAAACAACTTAATAAAGGGGAGGGTGTAAAGGCAAAAAAAAGCAGCAGAAAAGGGTTTGTCCTTCTTGCCGCTGTTCTGGCTGCAGGCATACTGCTTATCATACTCTATCCCTCGAGCCGGCAAAGGACACTACATGCTTCGTATACTTTTTTTATTGAAGTTATTTTAATTCTTCCAGGCGTTATGATTTTAATGGGTTTATTTGCCGTGTGGATTAAAAACGAAGTAATTGTTAAATATCTTGGACACGCTTCAGGAGTACGGGGAATAGGCCTGGCTTTTATTCTGGGAATGATGCCCACAGGCCCGTTATATATTGCGTTTCCCATGGCCGCTCTTTTGATAAAAAAAGGTGCGAGGGTTGCGAATATAGTCATTTTTCTTTCCGCCTGGGCATGTATCAAGCTGCCTCAGGAACTGGTGGAAATGAGATTTATGGGATTGAAGTTTATGGTACTGCGTTTGAGTTTAACCATCGTTATGGTGCTGTTTATGGGATTATTTATTGAGAAAATTGGAGGATACAGAGCCAGTTTAATAATAAGTAAGGAAAATTAAGCGGTCCGACTCAGTCAATTTTAATTAGTGGAACAATTTTATTCATCTCTGTCAAACACCCAGTAATCCGAGGGATTTTAGAATATATATACCGGCGCCCATTGTAAAAACAGACCCGAGTGTTGTTATGACAATGATATTTGCCGCCAGCTGGCTGTCGCTGTCCATTGCACTGGCCATGATGAAACTCGATATCGCGGCAGGAGTGGCACTGATGATAAACAGGATGCCAAGCAGCTCTCCCCTTATTCCTGACCACAGGGCAAGAGATACCACAACAACCGGTGTCATGATAATTTTTATACCGGATGCCGCAATGGAAAGGATACTGTTTGCCCTGAGGGACGAAAAACGTAACGAGCCGCCGATACCGATGAGGGCAAGAGGAAGCGCCATACTGCCCAGATAGGACAGCGACGTTGATAAAAATACCGGAAGCTGAATTCTGAAAATGGAAAACGGAAGTGCCGCCGCAACAGCAATTATAAGAGGATTTCTGGACAGCTTACGGCATATCATCCTTAAAAGGCCGGTACTCCCCCGGTCCGAGAATAGTGTCAGGACGAACACGGCAAGGGAATTGAAAACAGGAATAATAAAAGCCACGATAATTGCGGCGGCTGCGGCGCCCGAATCTCCAAAAACATTCAGAACGAGGGCCAGTCCGACAATAACAGAATTTCCCCAGAATGATCCCTGAATAAACGCCCCGGCGCGTTTCCTGTCCCGTATAAAAATGAGGGCAATGGTTCCGGCTGTCAAAAAAGCCGCGGCAATACCTGCATATAACACAAGAACAGCTTTACCGTTAAATATCGAAGCAAAATCAGTCCTGCTGATTTTTATAAAAATAAGAACCGGAAGAGACGTTTTATAAACGAGAGAAGATGCAGCAGCCACAAAAACATCATCAATTATTTTTATCTGTTTTAAGAAAACCCCCAGGAGAATGATGGCAAAAACGGGTGCGACAACATTTATACTGAAAACAAGGTTTCCCATGAAGCAAGTATACCGTGTGTCAGCCTTTTATTGAACCCTTTTCACCTTTCAATTCCGGTAAACAGACGAGCTGCCGACTTTCAGGAAATGTCCTTCTCCTCTTGATCCGAGGAATTTCCCGCCGCTGACAATTATTTTACCGCGGAGGATGGTCATGACAGGAGCTCCTGAAACCGGAAACCCCTCATATACGGTATACCCCGCTTTACTATGAACGGTACGTGAAGAGAATCGGCCGGTAAGACCTGTCGAAAACAGTACAATATCCGCGTCGGTTTCGGGTTCCAGACTTCCCTTTTCAGGATAGAGTCCGAAGATACGGGCAGGATTTACCGAAAGGAGGTTCCCCATCCTG
>CAYSXD010000099.1:3904-8131 GCA_964434925.1 uncultured Spirochaetaceae bacterium | reverse complement strand
AGAAATTTATCACTCAGTAACTATATACGTGAAAAACCTCAAAAGGTCGGTAAGTTGTACAACACTGAATTTAAATTTCCCGACAACCCGGAATACGCGACAGCTATCGGCGCTGTAAAAAGTTTTTTTAAGGGATAATTTTATTCCACCCAATGGATCTGTCCATCTTTGTCTCATCTTATTTTTTTAAGCTGACTTAAGGGCACCCATAAATAAAATTCTTGTAAAAGGATTAAAATTCAGTTAGACTATTATGAAAAACAGATATAGTTCATAGGGAGTTTACAATGTCCGAAAATCAGTTTGCCGAAGGCCAGGTATTATTTGAAGAAAAAAATCATAAAGTAGTCTGGCTGGGATGGGAAAGAGAAGAGGGGGCAGGAGCAATTCAGACAAACCAGTATCTTGTTATTCACGGTACAAAAGGTATTCTTATTGATCCGGGCGGTGTGCATCTATTTCCAAGAGTAGTGGCAATAATTTCCCGCTATATAGATATAGATAATATTGAAACTATTTTATTCTCCCACCAGGATCCTGATGTCTCTTCCGGTATAGCTCTCTGGCTCGGCGTGACAAAAGCTGAAATCCGGATATCGGAACTATGGATGCGATTTGTCCCTCACTTCGGACTGGTTGACTTCTCCAGACTGAAGGGTATTCCTGACAGCGGCGGTTCTGTAAGAATGAGTACCGGTACGGGAATTGATATGATACCGGCTCACTATCTTCATTCTCCGGGGAATTTCACCTTCTATGACCCCCTTTCCGATATAGCATTTACCAGTGATATCGGCGGAGCCGTTTTTCCGAAAGATCAGCACTATCTCTTTGTAGATGATTTTGACAGTCATATTCCTTTAATGGAGGGTTTTCACCAGAGACTTATGTCTTCTTCAAAAGTCTGTAAGAACTGGGTAGAACGAATGAAAAAACAGAATGTCTCTATAATCGCGCCACAGCATGGAGCACTCTTTAAAGATGACTCTGTAGAGAAATTCTTCATATGGTTATCAGAATTACAATGCGGCAGTGATATCTTAGAGAATTTTATATAAATCCGGGAGAACAAAATGAATACTTTTGCGACAATGAAACACACTATTGCAAAACTTTTTTCCGGATATAACAAGTCGGTACTGTTTAATTCCATCACTGTTAAGTCCTTACATATTATCACAAAAAATATTGTTAAAATTAAGGATGGTATGGAAACCGTTGTAACGGCATTTGAAGAGATTCGTTCAACTTCTCAAAGCACCTCGCAAAATTCAAAATCCATAGATGACCGAATGAACAGGATTGTCAAGGAAAGTGGAGCACTCAGCAGCAGTGTAAAAAAGAGAACTTCGGAAATAGAGGAAGCCAGTAAAGATGCGAAAGAACTTGCGCAAACATTCCGTGTTCTTGAAGAAAATACAAAAAAGATAAAGGGAATGAGCGCTGAAATACAGGATATTTCGGATAGAACTAATATTCTCGCCATCAATGCTTCCATTGAAGCAGCCCGGGCAGGAGAAAAGGGTAAGGGATTCAGCATAATAGCAAAAGAAATTCGCACCCTAGCGCTGCAGACAAGGGATCTGGCTCTGGAAATAGATACGACCTTAGGCGGATTAACAAAGAGGGTAAATAATGTTTCTAAAGACATTTTTAATTTTGAGAAGGTCCTTTCAGGAATAAAAGATGATATTACTTTCATGAAACAGTCCTTTGATGCAAATGAAAAAGACGCGCGGGATGTGGGGAACTCCATAACAATGATTTCGCAGGCAATAAGCGAGGAAACTCTCGCAATTAATGACGGACTTCAATCAATGGAAGCTGTTTTTCAGTCAATTCACGATACCAATATCACGGCAAAAACACTCAGCACAACCTATGTAAACCTTAACAAGCTTCTTGATAAGAAAAGCTGATACGGGGCCGTCTGTCATACAGTACAGAAGAATTCATATCAGTGTCCAAAAGCTAATAATCTGTCTTTTAAATAAATATCTTAATGAAGGTTTTCAGGCGATGAGAAAAAAAGAGCGGAACCCGGACCAAATTTTCTACCTTACATCGAGGGGACTGGATTTTGAAAAAGCACAGGGGTTGATCCTTGAAGGATTTCTCGGTCAGGTATACGATAAGCTGCCGGGGAGCTTTGCATCGGCAAGTCTTCCTCTTATGGAGAAGAAACTGACTCACATTTCAAAAAGGACAGCGTAAAAGTGAAAAATGACTATTTCACCAAAAAAAAGATAACTCCGGAGACTATCCGCTCTGATTTCCCCATTTTGCAGCACAAAATCAAGACACCTGAAGGTAATTTTATTCCTCTGGTCTACCTGGATAACGCGGCAACATCACAGAAACCCGCCTCTGTTATACAGGTGGAAAATGATTATTACAAAACAATCAATGCCAATGTCCATAGGGCTCTCCATACCCTCGGGGAAGAAGCAACAAAAGAATATGAAAATGCACGGGAAACAGTCAGAAATTTTATTGGAGCACAGCATACGGAAGAAATTATTTTCACTCGAAATGCTACAGAAAGTATCAACCTTGTAGCTTCATCGTGGGGAGAAAAAAATGTCAGAGAGGGAGACGAAATTATTCTGTCGGAAATGGAGCATCACAGCAATATTATTCCATGGCAGCTTCTTGCTGAAAAAACAGGCTGCATTTTGAAGTTTATTCCCTTTACCGATAGAGGGACTCTCGATCTGGACGTTTTTAAGACACTCATGACTGCAAAGACTGTTTTTATAGGAATAATTCATGTCTCTAATGTGTTCGGAACAGAAAATAATGTTTCTTTTATTATTTCCGAAGCTCATAAACAAAATATACCGGTACTTATTGATGGGGCCCAGAGTATTCCCCATATAAACATCGATGTTCAAAAACTCGATTGTGATTTTTTTGCTTTTTCCGGTCATAAAATGTATGGTCCCATGGGTATTGGTGTTCTTTACGGTAAAGAAAAATTTCTCGAGTCCATGCCTCCCTACATGGGTGGCGGAGAGATGATCAGATCGGTAAAACTTACCGGATCGACATGGAACGACCTGCCCTGGAAATTTGAAGCGGGAACCCCCAACGTACCCGGCGCGCTCGGATTGGCAGAAGCGATGCATTATATTGAAAATAGTGGATTTAGTGCTATACAGGAATACGAATCCCTGTTGACAAACTACACACTTGAGAAATTTAAAGAACTGGACGAGATCACCCTTTATGGACCGGAAACCCACCGGACAGGTGTATTTTCGTTTACCTATCCCGGTATTCACCCCCACGATATTGCACAGTTTCTCAACAGGTACGGTATTGCCATCAGAGCAGGTCATCACTGTGCTCAGCCGCTCATGAGAAAATTAAGGGTTTCCTCAACTTCACGGGCCAGTATTGCTTTCTACAACACTGAAAAAGAAATTGATTTTCTTATTGACAAAATAAAAGCGGCAGGAGACTATTTCAATCATGGCATTCGATGATCTGTATCAGAAAATAATACTTGACCATTCCCGGCACCCCCGCAACAAGGAAAATCTCGATTTTATTTCCGATGATCTTGTTTTTGAAAATCCAACCTGCGGTGATTCTGTAAAGGTTGCCGTTGATGTAAATAACGAAGGGATAGTATTACGTGTACGTTTTGACGGGGACGGATGTGCCATAAGCACTTCTTCGGCATCCATGATGACAGAGATTCTTCAGGGAAAGACAATTCCGGAGGCATTGCAGACGACCAGGACCTTTCTTCAGATTATGGTGAACACTTCTGATTCAACCCTGGAAGACTGGGGCGAGATTGAAGCTCTTGAAGGGGTTCGGAAGTTTCCCCAGCGGGTAAAGTGCGCCACCCTTCCCTGGCACGCGGCAGAATATGCTTTAAAACATCCGGCCGGAGAAAAGTAAACTTCAGCATCAGAATTTTCTTATTTTTAATAGTACGGCAGCTTTCATGATCACAATCAGATAATACTCGTTGTCAGAACAAAATCATCTTTAACCCGTATTTTTTTATACTGTTTAACCTGATTTACACTTCTTTAAGCAAGACGAGCATTTTCATCTGCCGAAGCCACTTCCATGCTAAATATCATCCGGGTTTATTGTATAAAGCCATTTTCCTTTACTCAGCAGAATAAAACCGGCTATGGATATGAGGAAATTCGAAATAAACATCCCTGTCCAGATACTTACCGCGCCCAGAGTCGTAAAAGCAACAAG
>CAYSXD010000099.1:0-3804 GCA_964434925.1 uncultured Spirochaetaceae bacterium | reverse complement strand
CCGAGGGTTATAAATACAAATACGGTTATAAAAGAATGTTTTACTACCTTCCATGCCCCCGAATGGTTCTTTGCCCCCAGCTGCTGCCCGACAAGAACAGCGGTAGCCTGGGAAATTCCCATTGCCGGCATATTAAAAACACCTATTATTCTGTTTCCAATACCAAAAGCGGCAATGACGGCAGTCCCGAAGCTGTTTACCACTCCCTGAAGGACGGTAAATCCAAGAGCGGAAATACCCTGTCCCAGAGAAGCAGGTACACCTATTTTTAAAAGCATCTTTAGTGCCTTTTTATCCGGTTTCATATTTCTCAATCTCAGTCGAATACCTTTCTTCCCTTTCGTAAGAATAATAACGGCAATGGCTGATGCCACTATACGTGCAAAAACAGTAGCGTACGCAGCGCCCTTCACCGTCATAGCGGGAATCGGGCCAAAACCGAATATCAAAAGCGGATCAAGCATAATATTCAATCCTACGGTGATAGACTGAACTATAAGCGGTGTTATACTGTCTCCGATCCCCTGAAGGGAGCTCCTTAATATAAAGCTCATAAACATGAAAGGGATTCCGGAAAATATGATTCTCAAATAGTCAGAGGTATATACAAAAGTATCCGGAGGAACATGCATAAGAACGAGAAGTTTATCGGTAAAAATGATTCCCATGATACTTATAAACACTGCAATAAAGAGAATAAGCGATGTCATCTGCCCCAGATAAAAATCCATTTTCTCTCTGTCCCCTTTCCCCTTTGACTGAGAAATAAGAGTGGTTCCTGCATTTGAAAATCCGAAGGCAAAAACAATCATAAAAAAGATTAAATTCATCGAAATTGACGGGGCAGAGAGGGCTTCCCTGCCAATTTTTCCCAGAAAAAAAGTATCAGCCAGATTATACAACATCTGCAGAAAATTCCCCAGCATGATAGGAAGGGCAAGTTTTATTAATTTTGAATATGAATAGGTCGTTTTAATGATTTCAGAACTCCTGTTTTTAAATACTTTAACCATAAATTATAAAAAAATATTTAGCAAGAGATGACATAAAGCGAAATATTGTTTATAAAGAGCATATGATTACAATTGATTCACTTTCACAGGCAGAGAAAAAAGGTAAGTTCATCAGGGACTTCATCAATTACCCGAAAACCCTCTACACTGATGAGAAGAAATGGGTACCCTGGTTTGACCTGGACATGAGGCATATCATGAAAAAGAAACATCCGTTTTTTCTACATTCCGATGGTGAGTTTTTTCTTGCAAAAGAGAACGGTACGACAGTCGGGCGTATCTGTGTTGTGTCAAATACCCGTTACCAGAAGGAGCATAACCGTAAATGTGCACACTTTTTCTTTCTTGACGCGGGAGAACAAAAAGAGATTTTTCAAGCTCTTCTTGATACGGCTACACAGTGGGCCAGGGACCAAAACCTTGAATACCTTGATGGTCCGATGCTTTTCGGGGGAGTCTACGGAAGCGGACTCCTGGTTAAGGGATACGAATACCAGGCTCCTATGACAATGATGCCGTATAATTACGCATATTACAGGACCATGGTTGAAGACCTTGGTTTTATAAAATTCTTTGATACGTATGGAACAGACATTAGTCCGGGTAATTTTACTCCTCCCGAAAGAGTTACCATGCTTGCTGAAAAAGTACTTGAGCGGGGCCGTTTCAAGGTCATGGAATTTAAGACAAAAAAGCAGGTCCTGAAAGAAGCGGATGAACTCCTTGTCATGTACAATGCAACTCTTGCTGATCATCCTGAAGACTACCCTCTAACCGGCGAAGAACTTGCTCAGCTTAAGAAAGACCTGGCAGCAGTTGCTTCTCCCGATCTTATTAAAATCCTTACGTATGATGATAAAATAGTAGGATATCTGCTTGCTTTCGCCGATATAAGCCCCATACTACATAAAAACAATGGAAAAGTTACTATTCCCGGACTTATTCGTATGATGCGGGGACTTAAAACCAGTAAAAAGGTCCTTTTTAACGGGATGGGGATACTTCCCGAATATCAGAGGCTCGGCGGAAACGCGCTGCTGTATCATGAATTATCGAAAACTGTCCTGAGCAGAGATTTTACAGTGGCAAAAACAGTGCAAATTAATGAGTCAACAGTTTTAATGCTTTCCGATATCCATAAACTCGGGGCAGTTGATGAAACAACACACCGGGTGTATCAGCGGAAATTATGAAGGAAGACGAATAATAAAATCCACACCCCTTCCTGTACTGCTGTTCAGGCTTATCTGCCCTTTGTGGGCAAGTACAATATGTTTGACTATTGCCAGTCCGAGACCGGTTCCTCCGAGCTCCCTGCTCCTGGCTTTATCCACGGTATAGAACCGCTCAAAAACCCTCGGAATATCTTTTTCCGGAATTCCCGGACCATTATCATCAACCCGAATCAGGGAATAATCAGGAAACCGGGCACCTTTTATCGTAATGGTGCTGCCAGGGGGGCAGTATTTAACTGAATTATCGACAAGATTAACGAGAGCCTGCTCCAGAAGAAGAGAATTTGCTCTTACCGTAAAATTTTCTGAATAATTTATACGGATTGTCATTCCCTTCTTTTTAATCCTTCCGCTGCATATCTTCCACACAGAAGAAATAACTTCTGAAAAGAGGAGATCCAACGTCTCAACATCTGTATTTTCATAAGATTCGAGAGTTGACAAACTTAAAAGATCTCTGATAATTGCATCGAGACGCTGTGACTGTGTCTGAATTATATCAAGAAATTCGAGGGTATCTTCCCTGTTGTTAATTGCACCGTTTTTAAGTGTTTCAACAAATCCAAGAATTGAAGTAACCGGTGTTTTCAGTTCATGAGATACATTGGCAACAAAATCCTTACGTATCCTCTCAAGTGTTTCTACCTGGGTAATATCGTGAAGAACCAGGATGATCCGTATATCATGATCCTTAGTTTCAAGATAGGAAGTATTTACCTGGAAATACAGTTCCCGTGAGGTAAATTTATGATTTTCAAATTCATCTTCAGAAGGAATCTGTTCTTTCAGGAGCAGTTTCTTTTTTTGAGCACTTTTTTTCAGAATGGTTACTGCTGCCAGCTCATTCAATTCTGTATTACCGGTTATTCCGGCCAGATAATTTCCGATGGCTGCTTTTTTCTTATTATTAAAAAGATGCAGCGCAGCTGCATTTATTTCCTTTATAATCAGTTTGCTGTCAATAACAATAATTGCCTCAACAAGAGCGGAAAACACTGCCTCCAGTTCTTTTCCATGTCTTACCATGGTATCAGTTTGTTTTTTCATCTGTTTCCTCTGCCATCCTGTATCCAATACCCCTGACTGTCTCAAGATATTTCCCCGGATTTCCCAGTTTTTTTCGGACACCGAGAATCTGCACATCCACTGATCGTTCAGTAACAGGGTAGTCAGCCCCTTTAACAGCACTTATAATCTGATTCCGGGAAAGGACCCAGCCGGGGTTTCTGCACAACAGTTCAAGAATTGCAAACTCAGTGGTACTCAGGGCTATGGTTTTACCCTTAAGAGTAACTTCATGTTTTGGTATATTTATGGTAATACCATGCACTGAAAGAATAGTAGTCTTATTACGGGGATAAATATTTTTCTCCTGCCGTCTCAACACAGCACGAATCCGGGCAGAAAGAATTTTTGGACTGAACGGTTTAACGATATAATCATCAGCACCCGCTTCCAGTCCTGCAATGATATCGTTATCCAGGCCCCGTGCAGTAACCATTAAAATAGGAATACCGGTTGTACGCGGATCTTTTGAAAGTATTCCGCATACCTCC
>CAYSXD010000098.1:0-8178 GCA_964434925.1 uncultured Spirochaetaceae bacterium | reverse complement strand
CCTACTTTGCCGGCCCTTTCGCAAATTTTTTATTTTCCATATGTGTTATGTCACTCATATGGTTTGTGGGGTTTTCCCTTCACACGTACAGCAACCGCATTGTCCTTATTTCAGATTATCCAAAAATTTTTCATTCACCGCAGAATCCGGCGGATACTGCAGGTTTAAAAACAGGAGATACTGTTATACGCATCAACAACCACCTGATACGGTCCTATGCTGATATTCAGGATATAGTATATAAATCAGCATTAAAAATGCTTCATTTCACGGTTTTAAGAGGTAAGAAAAAAATCCAACTGGAAATAACTCCCGCTCTGGATAAAGATTCAGGAGCAGGGAAAATCGGTGTTTCCCCCTATATTGAACCTGTCGTCTCTAAAGTAGCACCTAACTCGGCAGCTGCCCTGGCCGGTATACAACCGGGGGATAGATTTATTTCGGTTAATGGCCAAAAAGTTAACAACTATCTTGATATCTACAAAGCTCTTATTTCCTCTCCTGGAAGTATAGTGCTTGGAGTACAGTCCAAAGAAAAACGGACTCAAAAGAATATCATTCCGTTTTACGATAAAAAGGGGAATCCAGACATTGGTATTACCTTTGAATCGAGTACACTCCGGCAGGGTAAACTCGGACCGCTACAGTCCGTTTTTCACGGTACAGCAGATACCTTTAATAATCTAATGCTCACTGTTAAAAGCCTCGGTTTACTTTTTTCCGGTGTAAATCTTAAAAAAGCAGTTTCAGGTCCAATACGAATTACCTATTTTGTCGGTGAAGTTGCTACTGAGAATTTTAAAAATGGTTTTAAAGCCGGAATGACGGCGCTTTTCAGATTCTTAAGCATTATCAGTGTAGCACTCGGTTTTGCCAATCTCCTGCCTATTCCTATATTCGATGGAGGATTGATTCTTTTTACAGTACTGTCACTTATTATACGCAAGCCAATTAAACCAGCGGTGTATTACCGGTATCAGTCTATCGGGATCTTCTTTCTGCTCATAATTTTCTTTCTCACAACATTCAGCGATCTCAGTTTTTTATTTTCAAAGGGACAATGACACATGGAAAAAACAATTACCTGTTTCTGTGAACATACTTTTACTGAAGAAATTCCGGAAACAATCGACTTGAAGAAAAATAAAAAGACCATACCGGCTATTCTGGCAGGTTCTTTCCTGTCATTTTCCTGCCCAAAATGCGGCAGGAAACTGAAACCGGAATTCCCTGTACATTTTTTTGATAAAGAACACCATATTGATATTTTTTTTGTTCCTGAAATTGAAAGAGATGCTTACATGAACGGAAAAACTCCCTACACTGCTGAGAGGATTGCCATAGGTTTCCCGGAGTTACAGGAAAAATTCAAACTACTAAGGGATAATCTTGATGAAAAGGTAATTGAATTGATAAAGGCTTATTTTCTTGAAAAAGCAGGTAATTCAAAAGATATCAGAATATTTTACGGAAAGAAAAATGATGATAATCTTATTTTTTACATTGACGGTTTGAAGAAAGCTGAAACAGCTGTAACAAAAATACCACACACTGTATATACTACATTCAAAAATGAAATTATTTCCGGTACGTATAATAAAACTTTTATGGAAATTCTGACACCTCCATATATTTCTATAAATAAAATTAGATTTGAGGGATAATAAAGTGAAAAAAATTCTAGCGGTTCTGTTCATCATATTCTTCATTACAATGTCTTCGGAAGCATCGGAACAATTTCTCATAAACACCGGGCATACAAAACCTGTCAATGCTCTTGCTGTTGATTATGGAAATCATATACTCTTCTCAGGTGATGGAAACGGTACAATTAAACTATGGGATCTTACAACGAATACCCTTATAAAGAATCTGCAGGTTTCCGATCTACCGGTAAGAAAAATTACCATCAGTCCTGTTAACTCAACAATAGGGGTACTAACCACTGACAATCTTTCAACCTTTAAACTAAGTGTTTGGAACTGGAAAACCGGTAAAAAACTTTTTACCCACAAACTTTCCGAACTCCCGCTCTTTATCATGTTTTCACCAAAAGGATCTTACCTTGTATATGGTAAACCTGACTGGAACAGTGTTGTTTTTCTTGACGCACACAGGGGATTTAAAAAACAAATATTAACAACAGGAACAGGTATTGTTTCTTCCGCGTTTATTTCCGCGTCAGAAAAAACTCTTCTGTTGTACACCCCTTCAGGAACTATCCAATACTGGAATCTTATCACCGGTCAATCAAAAATAGATCCAATACAGACCAAAGGAAGCCTTTCCTTCATACATGTAGATCGAAATGGAACGTATCTTTCAGGTTATTATGACGATAAATTGTACCTTATTAATCTCGTAACAGGAAAAGTAGTAGATGTTGTCCCTTTTCCTGGAATAATAAATATCTCAGCAGATACATCAACCGGTGATCTGGCAGTGCTCTCCGGTTCTTCCGGTTCCTATTCTTTATCCCGATTTACAATAACAGGGGCTCCTTCTCTTTATCAAGGGAGAAGCCATAAGATTTCAATTAACCCTTTTAATGGAGAAATGGCTTTCTATGGCAGTTCGGTTTACTTCCCAACAATAAACGGTTCTCTCTATAAATCATCGGTAAACAGTGGAACAACCTTGTTATTTTCCCGGAATATTCTCCGGCCTGTTTCAGATATGGCGGTTGCAAATAATATGATGCTGATTGCGGCAGGGGATGAACTGGTAACAGTTCATTCGGATCTTTTTACAAAACAGGAAAATAAATCTATATTTACCAATTTTTCTGTTCAGATATTCCCCAATAAAACCAGCTACCCGACAGGTATAACTTATTCAAATAATGGGACCTTTTACACTTACCCTCTAAATACGGTAATTGGTCCGCTTAAACAATTCAATCCTTTTGGTGAAGAAACTATTCTGACAAATAATTTCCAATCTCCGCTTGTGTCAGTTAAAAACAGTAATAATATCTTTCTAGCCCTTGAAAAGAACGGGCGGTGTTCAATTATTGACCAATTGACCGGGAAAACTCTTTTTTCATACACTTCTTACGGTATTCAATCGATAACACAAAGCTACAAAGGAAACCTTATAGCAGGAAGGAACCAGACAGCTCATATAAAATCACCACTCCTGAAGATCAATATAAACACAGAAGAAGTAGTCCCTATACGTGATTCAAACATTCTCTCATTCCTTGTTGACTATGACACTGTAACCCATACTCTCTATTCACTTGGATTTGAAAAGAAAGGTGATTCTCTCAAAACTGTCCTTAAATCACACAGGGGACGGTCCCTGGAAATAACTAAAACACTCCTCACTTATCCGGGAGAAGACTCTGGAGCTTATTTTATCGTTGATAAAAAGAGATCAAGAGTATTTACATCATTGGGTTTTGGCGGTATTCATATGCTGTCCTGGAATGGATTTACATCACTGGAATCATCACACCATATTCCAGGTAAACTAATACTTTATAAAGACCTTCTTTTTTCTATTAATAATGATTCTTCAATTTCAGCATGGGATACTTCAAATGGAAAATTTGTTTTTGATCTTTACTTCTTAAAAGATGGAGGATGGGCAGTAATTCGTCAGGACGGAAAAGTTTTTGCCTCTCCCGGAGGAAAATCCGCCCTCATAAAAAGAAACAATTAATCATGTGAGGGATTAGCAGCAATTTTGTCAATTGCAGTACGAACTGCTTTTTTAACTTCCCTTCCATATTCCGAATCATCGAGATTGTGAGCATATAGCGTTCCAATTAATGAAACCCTATAAACCGGTTTAAGTGCGTTCAGAGCATACGCTGCCATATCAAGAACACAGTCCTGGCATTTACATATATCTTTCGCAAAATTTTCCTTAAGCTGATGTTCAAGCTGTTCCAGTACAATACGTTCCGTTTCATTAACAAGATTTTGAAAATCATAACTATCTTTTAAACTCATTAAAAAATCTCCTTTTTTACTTTGTATACTATTTACAGAACTTTAACCAGTATCACGACTTAAATTTTCAAAACGGGTATATTTGGGAATAAAGACTAATGGAATCGTACCTATAGGTCCGTTACGTTGTTTGGCAATGATTAGTTCAGTCTCCGTATTATTTACACTTGTTCCATGATCACCGTCCCGGTCCGTTTCCTTTTTCCTGTGTAAAAATATAACCACATCAGCATCCTGTTCTATTGATCCGGACTCGCGCAAGTCGGCAAGGTTGGGAGCCTTCCCCTCAGACTGGCGTCCTACCTGAGAGAGACATACAATTGGTATTTCAAGTTCCCTGGCAAGAGACTTCAAAGACCGTGAGATTTCCGCCACTTGCTCATGGCGCGGTACATTTGATTTTGATTCCGGTTCTATCAATCCAATATAATCAATAAATATAATCTGAATATTCTCTTTACTCTTCATTCTACGGGCCTGGGCTCTCAAATCCAGAAGTTTCATATTCGGTGTATCATCAATAAATAATGGAGCTTCATAAATTCTGCCTGCAGCATCGGTAAGGCTTTTAAAATCCGCTGACTTAAGCATTCCGGATCTGAGTTTATTGGAATTTATTCGTGATTCACTTGCAATCAACCGCATCATTAAGGCATTTTCAGACATTTCAAGAGTAAAAAATCCAACAGGTATCTTCTTCTCAATAGACATATTTGCCGCCATAGTCATAGCAAGGGCAGTTTTTCCAACAGAAGGCCGTGCTCCAATTATGATAAATTCAGAATTCTGAAATCCGCTGGTCATCGTATCAAGATCACCAAAACCCGAAGGAATACCGGTATAATTCTCTTTTCGTTTATAGAGTTGTTCTATGGATACAACGGTATCCTGAATAATATCCCTGGCAGCCCGATAGCCGCCCCTCTTCTGATTATCGGTAACTTCAAAAACTTTTTTTTCAGCTTCTTCAATGATTAACCTGCTGTTAAGCGCTTCATTGTGCGCACTGGCAATCATTTCACTGGCAATTCTCAGCATTAGTCTGCGGAGACTGTTTTCCTGTACAATCTTTGCATAATACTCAACATTCGCGCTGGTAGGAACCACAGAGGTGAGAGATGATATATAGGTACTTCCCCCAACGTTTTGAAGTTCTCCGGAGGAACGAAGCTCTTCGGTAAGAGTAAGAAGATCGATTGCCTCACTTCGTTCCGAAAGGTTGATAATGGAAGTGAATATTTTTTTATGAGCATTTGAGTAGAAATCATTTGCTCGTAAATACCGTAGGACAACACCTAAAGCTTCCGGGTCAAGAAGCAATGCCCCCAGGGTCGCCATTTCAGCTTCACTGCTATGGGGCGGTATTTTGTCTTTTAAGCTATCCTGAGTCATACGGGCTGACTTTACTGCTCCTGTTTTTCTACAGTTGTATCAATTTTTTCAACTGTTTCTTCAGGAACTGCTACCGTTTCTGAAACTGCTTCAACTTTCTCTGCCTTGTTTGTTTTTGCTGTTTCTTTATCTTTATCGCTCTTCACAATAACCTTTAAATCGGCAGTTTCATTTCCATACAGTTTAATTCGTGCTGTATAGGTGCCGAGCATTTTTAAAGAATGGTCGGGTAATTCTATTTTTTTACGTTCCATAGCAATTCCCAGAGATTTTAATCCCTCTGCTACATTAGCATTGGTAACAGAACCGAAAAGTTTACCTTTTTCTCCACTGGGAACCCTGAGAATAACCTCTACCCCCTGAATTTTCTCTTTTAGAGAAAGAGAGGCTTGTCTTTTTTCCTCTTTTCTCTTTTCAATAGCAATTTTTCTACTTTCAAAAATTGCAACAGTTTGTTTATTATAAAGGGAAGCAAATCCCTGGGAAATGAGATAATTTCTCGCGTATCCCCTTGCTACTTCACGTACATCACCCTCTTCTCCGAGGTTATAGACATCCTGATTAAGAATGACTTTCATATTTTCATCTCCTTTTCAAATTATCGATATTTCACCCAGAGTTCGGATACACCCAGCCCCGGTATTCCCAGTAATACCACAAGATTTATACCGGGAATAATCAGCAGAATAAAAATAATCATATAAACTGATCTCTGTTTCTGCCGTGTAACCTTATATTTTTCAAACAGATGCCGTATTACTCCAATTCCATCAATTCCATATACAACAAGGAGAATAAGGGTACTGTTCCAAAAAAGGTATCCCCACCATCCCATACCAAACAAATGGTCTACAAGCAAGCCAACGAGTGAGACAATAAAAATCCAGATAAACCACTCGGGTACAGTAAACAATTTAACTTTGAAACGCCGGGATTTGTTCTTTCGACCTGCTACTGCATCAGAAATAAACCATGAGCCTGACAGTAGGAAAAAATATGCCGCGACAAAGTCTCTTAAAAAAATTGTTTTGACCAACGCAACTATTTTCTCCGGTGTAAACTCACTTAAAACTACCGAAGCATCCGGCGAAGAAGATTTTTCCAGCCCGGCTGTTACTATATGGCTTACGTACCCTATCTGTTCTTTTAAGAACGATAGAACTTCACTGTTTTTTGAATAACCCATAATAAAAGGAATACTCACCACCGCAAACAGCCCGGAAGCAATAAGCATTTTAAACAAGGATCTGCCGGAAAACATAGATACTATCAATGCTCCTGCTAAAAGGGCAACCGGGTATGACAACCCGTAAATAGTAACAAATTTCCTTAACTCAGAACTTTCCACAACTCTCATTTTCACTACAAGCTGCATACTAATTGCCGCCAGAAGAATTACTACCGTAATAACTACTGAATGCCATCCCCGTTTCCTCCCGATATACATTACCGGAACAATGAACAGAAAAAAAATAATACTCAGTTGAAATATCAGAAAGGAAATACCGGTAACCAGTATGAGTTCTATTAACCTGTCCTTCCTGAGTAAATCCTCCATCATTCCATCCTATTGTTTTGCAAAGGGCAGGTAGGCAAGAACGCGTGCGCGTTTAATTTCTCTTGCCAGAACTCTTTGATGTTTGGCACATGTACCGGTAATACGCCGGGGAAGAATTTTACCTCTTTCCGTTGTAAATCTGCGTAATGTATCAGGGTCTTTATAATTCGCTACAATTTTCTGAGTACAAAACCGGCAAACTTTCTTTCTAAAATAACCTGAACCGCCGGATCCTCTATTGTAGCCCCTGTTTCCGCCGGAAGGCCGTCTGTTCTGCTGAGGGCGTGTTTCCTCTCCGGCATTTTGTCTGGAACGGGCCCCTTCCGGAGCAGCAGGTGCCGGTCCGGGAGTTTTTTGAGGGGCTTCCCCAGTGCTTTTTTCTTTTTTATCTTCATCAGACATAAAATTTACTCCTTACTAAAATGGGATATCATCTTCAAAGTTTTCCGGTCCTGACGGAGCCTGCTTGCTGAAATTTTCAAAAGGGGCCGAACCGGTTCCTCTCGTTGCACCGGAAGATGAAGCCCCCCCGCTTCCACCGAGGAGCTGCACATTTGAAGCTATTACTTCTACTTTACTCCTCTTCTGACCTTCCTGCTCCCATCGATTTTGACGGAGCTCACCATGTACGGCGATTTGTTTTCCTTTACCAAGATACTGATGAATTGCTTCTCCCTGTTTACCCCAGAGAACAATATCGAAAAAGCTTGCTTCATCTGTCCACTGATCCCCGGACCTCTTTTTTCGGTTCACAGCAATACTGAACTTACAGACAGCCGTACCTGAATTGGTATATTTCAGTTCCGCATCTCTGGTAAGTCTTCCCACCAGCATGACTACATTAATGTCATTGGCCATAGACTTAAAGACCTCCCTGTTATTATTTTACTTTATTTACGAAAAGGTATTTTAGAAACGGTGCCGCAAGAAGGAACTCTTTTTCCATGGATGCAACACTGTCCGGAGCCGTCTCGAGTTCAAGATAATAGTAATGGCCCTTTTTTTCTTTCTTAATTTCATACGCGAGGTCCTTTACACCATGATCCTCTTCTTTCAGGATCTTTGATGAAAATTTCTCACATAAGGTTTTGACGAATTCTTTGCCTTTCGTATAAGCGTCTTCATCAGTTTTAAAAATACACGTTAATTCATAGGTTCTCATAAACCCTCCTTATGGTCTTTTTGATCCGTCTGGGAACGGATAAAGAGGTCAGTGGCAAGCTAACATGGCAGAGAATCATTGTCAAGTAAGCAGAAAGATCTACCGAT
>CAYSXD010000097.1:0-8192 GCA_964434925.1 uncultured Spirochaetaceae bacterium | reverse complement strand
CTAGTACCTTATAAATTCTTTTCTAAGAAACAGGTAAGCGCAGACTCCGAGAAAATCAATCTGAGAGCCCCCCATGAAAGACGAGCAGTACGTCTTTATCACGACTAGCTATCTGTCGAGCAACCTTAGCCGGCACCACCTCATAGCCTTTGCCAAGTTTGACTATAGCCAGCTGGCCGCAGCTAAGTTGTTCCGTCATCTCGTCTGAGATAAAAATTCTCTTAATTTTTTTCTGTTCAACAAAATTATATGCCTCACCACGCTCATCCTGCTTCAAACGATTATTTTCAATAAGCTGCTTCACTTGGGCCCTTTGTTCATGTTGCAACTTTTCTACCGCGCGTTGCCGGTTGAGCTCTCGATTCCGCTCCGCTTTGCTTATCTGTTCCTGCCGAGCCATATTGCTGGCTAGAGATGAGTTGTTGCCCTCATTTTGTTCACGACTTAGACGCTTTTGGTGCTGAACCTTTTTAACCTGCTTTTTGTTCACCAACCCGGCTTTAAGAAGTTGGTCTTGAAACGGATTCCCCATACTATGTCCTCATCAATTCAGTTAGCTCGCCAGTTGTCAGTAATAAACAAAGGTAACAGTACACCAGGGGGGCTAAGATTTATATTGCCCCCGTATTGTAGGAGTTCACCAGTGCCTTAGATTCGTTCGTTTCGGCCTTCGAATCTGTACACCCGTACGTGAGAAGGCCGAAACGAACGAGATAAGCGCAGACTCCGAAATGAGGTGCTGGAGAACTCTTACAAACAAAGAGCCATACGATATGCGGCCAACAGCCGCTGATAGACCTACAGTTGCATTAATTATCCCGCAGTCCAACAGGTGTGCCGAGAATTTCCGACCAGGCAATAGCATCACGCATTTTTTGTTTGTGAAATCTACCAAAGACTCCCTTGTGCCTTAATAACCCGGGCATTGATTTGGAGCAAGCTGCAGCTTTATGATAAGGCTCTTTAGATACTGGTAATGCGGCAGGCTTATTGACAGCTTCTGGTACGATAATTTGGGGATTTTTAATTGACAATGGCACCTGTTGTGCGGCGAATGGTGCCTGCGCCTTTTCACCTTCATCTTTTAATTCAGCAATAAATTCTAAAATTCTTAATGTAAATCCCTTCTTTCCTGCTGAATTCTGGTTTTTAATAACTTTCTTAGACAGAATTGAAAATATCCAAAAAACAATGACTACTGCAAAAAATAGAATTTCTTTCTTTTCCATGTATAATCTCCGCTCAACAAACCAAATTATTTATTTTTTTTGCCCTCACCAGTATCTTCACAGGTGTCATCTTCACCGCCAATGGCAGAGCGCATTTTGGTATCAGCCATGATATTTTTCATCTTATAATAATCCATCACCCCAAGATTACCTTTGCGAAAGGCCTCTGCCATGGCAAGAGGTACCTGCGCTTCGGCTTCCACCACCTTGGCCTGCATTTCCTGAACCCTGGCGGTCATTTCCTGTTCAACAGCATGGGCCATTGCCCTTCTTTCTTCAGCCTTGGCCTGGGCAATCTTTTTGTCGGCCTCAGCCCGGTCAGTTTCAAGTTCTGCTCCAATATTTTTACCAACATCAACATCAGCAATATCAATAGAGAGTATTTCATAGGCAGTTCCAGCATCCAGACCTTTGGCAAGGACGGTTTTAGAAATCATATCAGGGTTCTCAAGCACAGACTTATGGGAAACTGACGAACCAATGGTAGAGACAATACCCTCCCCCACCCGAGCCAGGATTGTTTCCTCGCCAGCCCCACCGACAAGACGGTCAATATTGGCTCGAACTGTGATCAAGGCAATTGCCTGTAACTGTATACCATCCTTGGCCATAGCTGTAACTCTGGGAGTCTCAATTACCTTGGGGTTGACACTCATCTGCACGGCTTCAAGCACATTTCGGCCGGCAAGATCGATTGCGGCTGCCTGGTTGAAAGCGAGTTTGATATTTGCCTTATCGGCGGCGATCAAAGCCTGCACAACCCGCAGGACATTGCCGCCTGCCAGAAAATGCGATTCGAGACTGTCGGTAGAAAGATCAATTCCGGCCTTTACCGCCATTATTTTGGCTTCAACCACCATTTGGGCTGGCACCTTTCTAAAACGCATGAAGATAATACTTAGCAAACCAACCCGAGCACCAGAGACCATGGCCTGAATCCACAAAGCCAATGCCGACCAGACAAAATAAACCAGCACAAGTACTGCCGCTCCAAGAACCAACATTCCAATATTACTAATATTCATACGTCTTCCCCCCGTTGTATAACAGCGATTCCACCGTTATTCCTAGATTGTAATCTTTTATGGTAGAGATACCACTACTTGGTTTCCAGTAACATTAACCACAACTATTTTACTACCTTTGTCAATATATTCACCTCTAGTGACCACGTTCACACGTTGGTTATCTATAAGAGCGGGGCCGCTGGGCCGGAGATCAGCCAGGGCCTCTCCTTTTTGATTCTTAAATGTTTCCAGGGTTGGGCTCTGGGATGTGACGCCATCCTGACTGGCAAGAGTTTGGGTAAGTGTGGCAGGCGAATGGGCCAACATTTTTACGCCCCAATAGATTATAATTGGCAGCCCAATGATATCTACAGTAAGGAAATAGGATCCAGCGGTTGTTGAAACATCGCTAAAAACAATAAATAGCGAGTAGCCAAACAGCCCAACTGCAAACATTCCCAACAGACCTCCCGATGGAATAAAGATTTCCGCAAAGACAACCACAACTCCGGCAATTTGCATAGCAAAAGGTATAAATAGTTTCATGTTTTATTCCCAGCGACCACTACTCGGTTACCCTTTATGGCTATAACCTGCACAGCACAGCCCTTTTCAATAAAATATCCTTCAGTAATCACATCAATATTCATGTTCATATTTCTAATAGTCATCTTACCGGCAGGCCGCAGAGGAGTGGCGGCAAAACCGACTTGCCCAACTTCAATTGCCATTGCTTCGTGAGAATCAGCATGAGAATCTACCAAGGTTTCATGCAAATATGGCCCATCAATGACCTTCCCCAGCCGAGGTAAGCAAAAGCGGATAAAGGCCAGTGAAATTAGCAGGGATCCTACCAGGGAGCTCAAGACCTTAATTAGATTAGCAACGAAAAGATCCATCTGCCAGGGCATAGCCGAGTTTGGCCAGACAAAATCCTGAAATGACAGAATAAACCCAGCGCCAATAAGCAGGAACCCGGAGATGCCGGCAATGCCAAAGCCTGGGATAACGAAAACTTCAAAACCGAGCATTACCAGCCCCAGGGCTATCAGAATAATATCAAGATTACCAGCAAGGCCAACTATATACTGATTAAAGATGACAAGTCCAAGGCAGATAAGTCCGACAATGCCCGGCAAACCAAAGCCTGGAATTTTGAATTCCGTGTATAATGCCGCCATCCCGATGAGCATCAAAAGAGGAGAAATCATCGTTATTATTCTACCCAATGATTCCGCCCAATTTTGTTCAACCCGAACCACTTTAAATTTTTTGATCCCCATTTTTTCAAGCATATCTACGATGCTTACGACGGTCATCCTGGAAAATCCAAGATCCAGGGCCTCAGCATCATCCATAGTCAACAGTTCCCCCTTGGCCACCACCTGAGACTTTTTTTGTATTTGTTTGGTTTGGGCCGCAGATAGATCAGCAAGACCCTTAGCAGAAAGATAAACAGTTTTATTAGGAAAGCTAACCTTAAATACCTCCATCCGATCGCTAACCATTGATTCAGCTAAGGTAGGGGGATAACTATTTCTACGGGCCAGTGTTCTGAATTTGGCCCTGAGCGGCGCCTGAAATTTTTCGCCAAGCATCTTGACCTCTTTGCCGGCAAATGAAATGGGCGCACAATCTCCCAGAGTGGTATGTGGCCTCATAACTAATGAATTACAGGAAAGGGCAATAAGAGCCCCCGCCGAAATCGCCCTGGTTTTCACAAAGGCAACCGTCTGAGCGGGGGCCATGGTCATAGTGTCAACGATATTCAAAGCAGCGTCAACCCGACCGCCAAAGGTATCCATCTCAAGAACAATAAGGATATTAGGCCCAGAGGCTGCGGTAAACGCAACCGCCCTCTTGATGTGGGCTGCCATCATCGGTTCCACTTCGCCGCTCACCGGAATCACGAAAACCGTGGTGATCTTTGGCGAGGCTGTGGGAATTTCTTTTGCATTCAGGCGCAAAGGCAAGACCAGACAAAGCACGAAAAGCAGGGCAACAAGGGTGTTTGGTATCTTGCGTATATTATTCATTTTTTTTGGAGTAAACCATATTTTACGTTGAAAGAAATAAGGATCAAAACCTTTATTGGGTGAAATATCGACAAATGCGGCTTATAATTTCACCTGGCATCTCAAATACGGTTCTCACTGCCCCTTTTCGTCGTATACCGCCCAGCTTAAAATCAGAGTGAAACTTGTTGCCACATACAGGACAAGCCATAAGCATCCCACCAATGTTCTTAGGTAATCGGAGCTGTTGTCCACACTTTGGGCACTTCTTTTCCGTATAATCAGTCATAATTTTAGTAGATTTCGTAAGCCCCCAAATTCGTTTTTTTTTTAAATAATCCTGACTTGCACGGTTTCAACAAATTTACCATCAGCCAAAATATCAGAGACCACAATGACCCGATCTCCAGGAAAAATCTTATTCTTTTGGCTTAAAAGCTTAATTGCTCTGCAGATTGTAGTCTCTGGCGACTTTGAAAAATGCACAATAAAGGCTTGTACCCCCCAATGGATGGCTAATCGTCTCCTGACATTACTGGTGTTGGTAAAAGCAAAAATTGAGCCATTGGGGCGACAACGAGACACCAGGACTGCCATCAAGCCTCGACGGGTGAAAACCAGGGTGGCTTTGGCTTTTAAATTATTATTCAGGATGGCTGCAGACCTGGAAATCTCATATTTAGCATTATTGGACGCCTCCACGCTAACCTTAAGGTCACGACTTTGCCGCTGCTCTGTGCAACAAGCCACCTTATCCATAACTTCTAGGGCCCTTAATGGATATTTACCCGTTGTTGTCTCCCCTGAAAGCATAGTGCAATCAGCCCCCTGGAGGACCGCTTGGGTAATATCTGTTACTTCGGCCCTGGTTGGAGTAGGATTAATGATCATCGATTCAAGCATGTGAGTGGCAATAATTACAGGCTTACCAGCCTGGCGGCATTTTTCCACGATCTCCTTCTGGAGATGCGGAACCTCCTCAAAGGGAATCTCGGCCCCAAGATCGCCTCTGGCGATCATGACACCGTCTGCAACTCCTACAATT
This sequence comes from uncultured Spirochaetaceae bacterium, assembly GCA_964434925.1. Classification (GTDB taxonomy): domain Bacteria; phylum Spirochaetota; class Spirochaetia; order B11-G9; family B11-G9; genus S145-15. The sequence goes on along the minus strand of CAYSXD010000097.1, from coordinate 2,896 downwards.
TCAGCTAAATGAGGAATAGCCTCGGCGCTTTCAATCTTGGCGATGACATCGACCTTAGCATTTTTTTCTCTCAGATATTGCTGCAACTCGACAATAGCATCGGCTTTCTTCACAAAGGAAAGTGCTATGAAGTCAACACCATGCTCGACCCCGAACTGAATATCCAGCCAATCTTTTGAAGTAATTGACGGTAATGCGGCTGACTTTCCACGAATATTAAGGTGACGGCGAGAACTTAAAACCCCATCATCAAGGCACTTGCAAATGACATCAAAAGTGTTTTTTTCAAGCACTTCCACACTTATCATACCACCATCAACCAGGACGATGTCTCCCACAGATACATCATGGATAAAGCCGTCATAACTAACCTCCACACAATTTCCGGTAAGAATTGGTTGTTTACGAACGGTGAAAATTAATGAATCCCCCTTTTTAAGCTTGATATCAGAACTAACATCACCGGTTCGGATCTCCGGCCCCTTAGTATCCAGAAGTATTGCCACAGCCCCTTTATTCTTGCGATTCAATCGTTTAACATAATGGATCACCTGAGCATGCCACTCATGATCCCCATGAGACATGTTGAGGCGGGCAATATTCATTCCCTTTACGGCCATGGTCTTGAGCAATTCATAGGACTCGGTTTTCGGGCCAATAGTGCAGACTATTTTAGTTTTACGCATTGTATTCATGGACGAGTTACCGATAATTTTTTTGGATACGTTCAGCCAATAATGCATCGAGAAAAAATACAGAGCTTTCCTTCATAGAATACGAAGGTAGTTACTAAAGAAGTTGTATTTTTTTATCTTGCAATCTATCTGCAACAATATCATTGTAGCGGCCAATAATCGACAATTTTTCATAAAGTTATTTACATAGAAGAAATACCATGATCCACCTGACCAATATCGCCGTGCAACATAGTTCGCAGATCCTTTTCCAAAATGCCAGCCTGCAAATTCTGCCAAAAATCAGAAGCGGCCTGGTCGGACCAAACGGTGCGGGCAAGAGTACAATTTTCCGATTAATTACCGGCGAGGAAGAGGCTGATGCTGGCCAGATCAGCTGTGGTAAAAATACAATAATCGGCCATTTTTCACAGGAAGTAGGTGAAATGGAAGGCCACTCGGCCCTGGATGAAGTAATGAGCGCTTCTGCTGAAGTGGTTAAATTGGGTTCCGCCATGCGGCAGATGGAAGCCGCCATGGCGGAACCAATGGATGACGAGGCCATGGCCAGTTTGCTAGAATCTTACGGAACCGCCGTCGAAGAGTTCGAGCACCGGGGCGGCTACGACCTGGAAGCTAGAGCTCAAGCCGTGCTAACGGGGCTCGGCATTGGCCCTGACAGATATCTGGAACAGGTTGAGTCGTTCAGTGGCGGCTGGAAAATGCGGATTGCCCTTGCCAAAATACTCACCATCAATCCTGATGTCCTGTTATTGGATGAGCCTACCAACCATCTGGACGTTGAATCAATTATCTGGCTTGAAAACTGGCTGGGGAGCGAATTTAAAGGGGCATTGTTGATGACCAGTCATGACCGGGATTTCATGAACCGCCTTGTCTCCCGCATTATAGAAGTGGCTAACCAAACGATCACAACCTATAACGGCAATTATGACTTTTACCTACAGGAAAGAGATGTCCGCCGCCGGCAATTACAGGCAAGCTACCGCCGTAAACAAGAGATGCTGGCTAAAGAAGAAGAGTTTATCGCCAAGTTCGCCGCCCGGGCCTCACACGCCGCCCAGGTTCAATCTAGAATGAAAAAAATTGCCAAAATTGAGAGAATCGTGCTGCCGCCAGAGGAGAGAAGCATTAAATTTGAGTTTAACGAACCACCTAGAAGCGGCGACGATGTTGTAAACATCAATAATCTTGGTAAAGTCTGGCCCCTAACGAACGGCAGTACCCACCCGGTTTTCAGCGGCATCACCGGAGTCATCAACCGGCAACAAAAAATTGCCCTGGTCGGGGTCAATGGTGCTGGTAAATCAACCTTCCTGAAAATACTGGCAGGTCAGACAGAACCCACAACTGGCAGCGCCACCATAGGCGCCAGCGTTTATTATGGATATTTTAGCCAGCATTCAATGGATATTTTAGACTCTAAGTCCACAATTTTGAATACAGTGCAGGCGGCACTGCCTAAGGCGAACATCGGTTTCATCAGAAACCTCTGCGCCGCTTTTCTTTTTCAGGGTGATGATGTCGATAAGCGGGTCGGTATGCTCTCTGGCGGCGAAAAAAGCCGTTTGGTACTGGCTACTCTATTGGGACAGCCACTTAATTTTCTTATTTTAGACGAACCCACCAATCATCTCGATATCCAGTCACGGGAGGTCTTGCTTTCTGCCTTAAAAAAATACAGTGGCACCATCATCGTGGTCAGCCATGATCGGCATTTTCTCCGTTCTTTGGTCAACAGCGTTTTTATTATAGATCATGGTGAGATGCGTATTTATGAAGGGGGCTATGACTACTATCTGGAGAAAACGGCCAAGGAAGCAGTACGAGCATGATCGTACTGGGTAGAAGAGATATTCAAAAATTATTGGCAAATCATTCGCTCATTGTCAAAGTGCCATAAAGTTTTACGATAACGCTGAATAATTCATATTATTTTTAGTCACTGTTCAGCAGATAGGACTGTAAACTCCCCATATCGTTTAAGCCCAGAGGGGCTGGCCGTGAAGCTACCGTTTAACTTTATTGACGGCTATGAACTTGAATATACACGAAAATTCGCCGACGAGTTGCCAGTCCCTTGAAGCACCTTTTTATGAATTTTTAACATATTTCTCAAATATGCTTTTCGTGTAAGCGATCCATGAACTACACCTTGACATTTGCAGCCCCCCTAAACCGTAAGCGATTCAGGGACGCCG
>CAYSXD010000096.1:0-8213 GCA_964434925.1 uncultured Spirochaetaceae bacterium | reverse complement strand
GAATGATATAGTCTTTCGAACCGACTCTTCCAATTGCAATAAGAGCCTCTCCTTTAAGCAATGGATCATTGGTATTTTCCACTACCTGCCAGAGAAGATGTGCCGCATTACGGTCCCGTAATCTACCCAGTTCCTTCACCACGAGTTTGGTGAATCGGATATTTTCCATACGGGAAGTCGTATTCCCCTTATTTTGAAAGTTGGCAATCTGATCTTCCAGAGCCTGTTCCAGCACAGGAATCATATCCCGGCTGTTCTGCTCAACAATGTTCTGCATGATATTATACTTCTGGCTTAACGATGTAGCGCTGTTATACAATCTGGTCCAGACTGCTGAAACTTCATTTGCCGAAGCGGAGACAGTAACAAGGAAAGTAACAATGGCAATTAATAGAACAGTACGTTTCATGCTTTTCATTTTTTCCTCCCTCCTATTCAGTAACATACGAGGTTTCCACCCTGCTGTTATATTCTTTCACTATCCGTTCGTTAACGTTATTGCCGGAATCCATATAAATAATATCTGTGGGGTTTCCATCTTTATCGTTGGAATAGACAATTTTTACCTTGACAGAGCCGTTACCTCTTAGAATATTTTTCTCTGACAAATAACCGTTTTTATACTGATACATCGTAGCGTCAAGAACTTTATCAGCATTGCTGAAATGTGTTTCTTTAATGACATGGCCGCCTTTATCATAGTCAAGAATAAAGTAATCCTCATGGTTCCCGCCAGGATCCAGATTATTAATGCGAATATTCAGTCTGTTCTTATACTCATATTGAGTAGTGCTCAAAAGAGTTCCTGCTCCATCGTAAACTTTCCAGGCAGTCTTGTTACTGTTAACCCATACATACTCTGATTTTGACTGCAGGTTATCTTTCGCATCATAAATCTCGTCTGTAATCAGCTCGTTAGCTTTGTTGTAGTAAAATTTATGATATCCCTGAAGTTCTTTATTTTTAGCATACCGATTTAAACGAATAACCATATTTCCCGAATACTCATACGTTTCCATCCCCTGCAAAACAGCATCACTATCAAAAACCTCTTTCTTTAAAAGATGGATCTTTTTGTTATCGTATGTATAGAGAGTGACCTCATCAACTTCTCCATCAGCATAATAGGACGTTTCTTTAACCGGGTAAAAAACGGTTTTTTCTACTTTTACCGGATTTTTTTTCTCTGCAATAACCAATTTATCAGCAGGTTTTACCGGTTTTTTTTCCACAACGGGAACTGACGTACACCCGACAAGAAACGCCGTAGTTATAAGTATTAAAATATAGATCCTTTTCATATTCACTCCTTGCAGTATTATATCTAATTATACGTACATAATCCGGTGAAATCAATGTAAAAAAAGAGAATTACCTATATTCAGATATTTAGCGAAAGTTTTGAAGGTATTTTACAGCCTGTACTGCCCGGTCAAGATCAACAGTCTCTCCCCGTACATCAGGATTAATGTGCGCAAACTCAAGGGCCGCAATAAGAAAATCTTTAGAAAATTCTCCGCTTAATTTACCCCTTACCAGATTATTCATTATTTTTTTCCGTCGTGAAAGAAAAAGATCACTGATAAAGAGAAAAAACAGACGACTGTCCGTTTCCGGATATTTTTTGTGAGGATTTAATTCAACAATCTTTGAAAGAACTTCCGGAGAGGGATAAAATGATCCCGGCTTTAGATTCCCTCTATCTGTAACGGTACATCTAAACTGGCAGAGCATTGAGAATGAAGAATAATTTTTTGTACCCGGGCAGGCCGATATACGCTCACCCATTTCTTTCTGTACGGTAAATACCATTTTTGGAGGAATATAATTTTGCTCAATAAACCCGGCAATAATTGCTGACGCGGAACTGTATGGTAAATTTCCTACTATAATATCCGGCCGGGGATGCTCTACAGCCCAGAGCTTCCAGGTCTTTACAACATCTCCTTCAACAAGCTCAATCCCACCGCTTTCTTTAAAGGCCTCATTAAGATACCGAATAAAACCATGATCTATCTCAAAAACAGTAAGAGAGAGAACCTGGTCTACCATTTTATGAGTAAGTGCTCCCAGTCCGGGGCCAATCTCCCAGACTCTTATGTTTTTCTGCAGGTCCAACAGAGAGAGTATTTTTTCTCTGCTTCCTGGTGAAATGAGAAAATTCTGCCCAAAACGCTTACTCATGGAAAAATTATTATCTTTCAGGAATTTTTTTAATTCACTAATAGAATCGTAACTGTGTAATAAATCCATACATCCTACTTCACTCTTACCTTTCGAATAAAAAGATATACTACAAGAAAAACTAAAGTCAATGCTACAGGTAAGGTGTATCGGGAATCAATCGCCAAAGCAGGCACACGGGCAAACAGTGCCACACTGCGGGAAAGTATTGAACCGAATATATTTACCAGAAAGAGAAATACCCTGAAAAGCACCCCCCCGGGTATGATAAGAAAAATTATTCCCAGAAACATGAACACAGCCGTTAACGTAATAAGGACAAGAGAAGAAACTATCCCTATTGGATAGACAGTCTGAAAAAAAAAGACAACAGCGGGAAGGGTACCAAGCTGGGCACCGAAAGATGCCGCAAGAGCCGATCGGATATTTTGGGGAATAATTCCAGGGAGTGCCTTTCGAATAACACCGGAAAAAAGCATGATTCCCATGAGTGCCAGATATGAAAGTTTAAAAGAAACCGTAGAGAAGGAAAGAGGATCAAGAAGGCAATGGATGGCAAAGGTGAGAATCAAAAGGTGAAAATAATTTGGTTTTATATTAGCAGCCGCCCCCACTCCGATCAGACAAAGAAAAATATACGCTCTCAGAAGAGAAGGTGATATTCCTGTTAAAAACAGATAGAGAAGGAGAAGCGGTAGAGAAATAAGAAAAGCTTTTTTATTTCCGAATAATGGGGCCAGCACAAGGATGACCATTCCGGAAAGGATGCCAAGATGCATTCCCGAAAGGGCCAGAAGATGGGAGGCGCCCGCATGAGTAAAATCCTGAAAGAGCGGATTCTGCGGCTCAGCTCTCCTTCCCAGAAAGAAAGCGGTAAATAATGTTCGGGCAGGGGAATTCATGAGATTAATTTTTCCGTTAAGAGAATTAAGAATTTTTGCACGGACTTTGTTTACGGGAAACTTCCATCCAAGATGTTCTATATTTTTTTTATCTAAAAACAATACTCCGGTACCAAATTTAACGGGATGTTTAAAATCCAGTAGGATAATTTCTCCTTTGTAAAAACGCTTATTACCCCGAATAAGGAGGGTACAGTAAATCGAATGCGTAACTTCAGTTGAATCAAAGCCACTGACGCTTAACACCTCAAGAGGAAAAATCTCCCTCCCCCCGGTAATTTCCTTGCTGTCTTTTACTACTTTTCCGACAGCTTTATCTATTTGGTAAAAAGGATACACCTGTTTACCTGAAAAACTTATCTGTTCATAATGGATACATAATGCTGTAATACACGATAAAGCAATAATAAAACTCAAATATGCCGACCGCTGATTTTTATAAAAGAGAACTATTCCCCAGGAGGCAAAGTACAGAGCTCCGGGAAAATAAAAGGTAAATAAAAGAGGAATCCGATGAATGAATACGGTAATAAGAAGGGGCGAAAGGAAGAAAATATCTGCAACAGTGTCAAAAAAATGAGAATAAAATATTTTAATCCGTTTTAAGATTATTCAAAGCCTCCCTGGCGGCTTTCTTCACTGATGAAGGATAATCAAGATACCCCGTATACAGAAGATTATCAAAAGCACTTTTATCTCCCAATTCACCAAGACTGTTGATTACCGCCATTATTACCTGTGTTTTAACCTGCTGCCCTCTTTCTTTCAAAGAGTTTAATACTTCCAGATACATAGATAATTGAACTGCTGCTTCATGGGTATTGACCGATCCAAGGAAATTTATAGATTCCACCAGCTGTGAGGTTGAAGCACGTCCGCTCTCCACCTCCTGTGTTGTTTTTTTAAAGTTTCCCAACGCAAGAGGACTAGCTGAGGCCCATTTTAACTTTGTAAGCTGCTTTGCTCCTTCAAAACGGAGACTTCTTAAAATTCCGGCATCTTTTTTACCAACCTCTTTTCCCGTAAGCCCGGCGGTAAGGGCTGCCTGAAATATTCGGCCTTTATTCTCGGGAGTGAGTTTTGTACTTGATGCAGCAAGGTTTACAGCCATAAGCTTTTCCTGAGGCACATTATTTTTTATAACATCTATCAAAGCTGCCGCGTAATCTGTGCCTAATTTTTTTAAGGCTGAAGAAGCTGCTTCCGTAACCGCATCCGAGTAATGCAAAGCCGCGGTACTAAAAACAACATTGAATGAAGAGGCGTCACCAATTTTACCAAGAGTACTCACTGCTTCGGTAAACAGTTTTGTATTTATTGTATCACCTTTCTGTGCTTTTTCATTGATCTCTTTCAGATAGTCATTGAGTTTAGTAACAATAGTTTGCGAAGGCTTCAATTCTCCAAGTGCTGAAAGTATTTCAATTTGAATCCCTGTATCACTTGTTTCGTTAAAAAGCTTCCACATAAGGCCCGCTGTTTCATCGTAATGACGAAGTCCCGAAAGACGAATGGTAAGCCTGGAAAGCTCGCCGGCTGTTGCGTCATCATGTAATGTTTCGTTATTCATAATAATAAAACGAAGTGACTGCAGATAGAGAGGGCCCATACTTTTATCGGTAACTTTTGAAGAATCCTGGAGCACTTGTATTTTTGTTGATAAACTGCCCCGCGCAAAACTCTTTTGGAACGCGGAAAGCATTGGATTTATATCCTGGGCACCAACAAAAAAAATACTGATTATCAAAAAAAAGATACTTGGAAATGTTCGTTTATTCATACACTGCTACCACCCTTCAGGGACAGAACCGCTCCCCTTTCTCCCTCTATCATCCCGCTCTCCAAAAATATTATACACGTATGCTAAAATTCTGTTAGACATTCGTTTGGAAGGCGGTATAGCCTGAACATGCAAAACCGAGGTATTTTTTTTCTGATGAAAACTCACTCCTTTAACCACTCCGTTCATAATAATTGTTGTGTCTGAAAGTTTGAACTGTATTTTAGCTGAAAGACCGACTTTTGCTCTGCCGCCTATATACAGAGCCGCACCATCCTCTGAAAGATCCTGCAATCTGCACCTGAGTCCTCTGGATGTTTCAACCTCTTCATTCGCCTGATTGATATGTTTTAAAATAAAGAGATACGCCGGCTGGCTTATAGGGACACGAACCGACCTTCGTTTTTGACTTCTCACAAGAGAGTCCGAATGAGATATATAGAGAAGAGGATACTTCCGGTCCAGAAAATCCTCCTGTACTTTTGATTCAAAAACATACCCCGCATCTTCCTGTCTCCAGAAGTATACAGTAATTCGCTGCCCTTTAAATTCGAAACCGGGAGGAAGTTTCGGCCCTTCAGGATAGGCGACTGCAATATACCTTCGCTGATTTTCCACAACCTGGGAAAAATAAACTCCTATTCCGGGAAGAGTAACTTTTAAATGCTGCCGTGGGGGAATTTTCCGGGTTGTTTTTAGTCCGATTTTATATCGGGGAAGATTCATTTCCACCGATTTTCTGAATTCAAACAATTTGGAAAGAAAGAATACATTATTTTCTTCATGTACAGTACCTTCGGCATGTAGTCGGATGATCATACCTCTGATAGACCTGTCAAGCTGCTTAACCGACCAAAAGAGTGAGGTGGGGTTACTCAGCCTGTTCTCAACTGCTACCTTTCGCAGCATGTTAACTTCCTTAAAACTAAAACCGGCCTCTTTCCCCTTGGCGTAAAAATGGAACCAGGGGAAAGAACCTCCGCCTGCTTTTCTCAAAGCGACAATAAATCCAATCAGGAGAAGAAATACTACAACCATTAAAATAAGAACAACCATAGTTATTTATCGAAACCTTTTCCCTTTTTATTAACCCCGTCCAGACAATGCTGTACTGAGTATAGAGTATCATGATATAACAATTCTGTGGTAATAAAAACATGTTTTTAGTGAACTTTAAAAAAAAATTAGCAAATAAATCTCCAATAGAACCAATTCTCCTCTTTATGGTCTTCTTTTTTCCCGGTTTTTTACATCAAACCGTTGGTACCAATCCTGATATATTCAATTCTCTATCTTTTAATTTTTTCTACCTGATAACCGTTCTTCCCCAGATTTTTCTCCTCCTCTATATGATTGAGAGGAAAGGAGAAAATGCTTTTACCCGGTACGGGATCACTCCGCTAACGGGGAAAGATATAAGACGAGGAATTTTTTATTTTGTTGAAGTACTGATTTTAATGACGGGAGTTGGTATTGCAATCTACTTTGCATCCGGTATTTTAGGTTTAAAAATGAGCAGCATTCCCCGGTGGACCATAGCGAATCCGCAGATACTTCCCGTAGTATTTATTACCTGCCTTACAACAGGATACAGTGAAGAATTGTTTTTTAGAAGCTACCTTCTTACAGAGTTTATTTCAGAAGATAAAGACCGTATTCCCGTTGCTCTTGCCGCATCTCTCCTTTTTGCATCCGGACATTTGTATGAGGGAATTGGAGGATTTATCAGTACCTTTATTATCGGCATTTTCTTTTCTTTAATTTTTATTAAGAATAAACGGCTGCATCCGCTTGCCATTGGGCACAGCCTGTATAATTTCAGTGTTCTCGTAATGAGCATATTTTTTGCTGTTTCATCTTGATATAAACAAAATTATATATTACTTTTACGCTATGAAAAATAAATTATTCATACTGATAATCGTACTTCTTGGTGGAATTCTTTTTGCCCAGGAAAATGTACAGATGAGTTATGCTCAGAAAGAGCTCTGGAAAATTGGTTTCGGAGTGCCGAAAAGTACCATGGTAGCACCCGATTTCACAACGAAGGATTTTAATGGAAAAAAGGTGAGTCTCCATTCCTTGAAAGGAAAACTTGTTTTCCTGAATCTCTGGGCAACATGGTGCCCTCCCTGTCAAAAAGAGATGCCTTCAATAGAGAAACTCTATAAAAAAATGGACAGTAAAAAATTTGCTATTTTAGCAGTTGCTACTCCTACACCACCCCGTGAAACGAAAGAAAAGATTATTTCTTTCATCAAAAAAAATAAATACACCTTCCCTGTTATGATTGACGAAAACGGAACGGTCAATGGAAGATACGGTTCGGGTAGTATTCCAACAACCTGGATTATAGCTCCAGATGGAACGGTTGTTGCCAGACTGGTTGGAGGCAGAGAGTGGGATTCCGATCAGATTATTGCTATTTTTAACTCATTAATTGAGTAATCGGTAATGTATGAAAAAAATTTCAGGGATTCTATTTCTTCTCCTGGTTTTTCTTACTCCTCTTCTTTCAGCACAGTCACTTTTTTCACAGGATAAAACAAAAAAACCGTATCCTGAGATAAAGATTGACATTGTCGTAACACCTCACACTCTTTCTCCCGGTGAGCAGGGGAGAATTACAGCGACTTTTTATCTTCCTGAAGGATTTCATCAAAGCAAATCACCTGAGTTCTTTTATATTGCTCCGGCAACTAAGGAGGATACTCTTTTTTATTCGCTGGGAAAGATCCAATATCCCGCTGCAAAAAGTGAAGGTGACGCTGAAAACTATTATGGTAAAACAACACTTTCCGCGGACATTGTTATACACAAAAACGCTGAAAAAGGTTACACTCCTCATCTGAAAGTAGGTTATCAGATATGCTCAGACGGTGGAACATGCTTTTTCCCTGAAGAAAAAGAGATCCCGCTGCCTCTTGCTCTTGCGGGTACATCGACGGCAGCAGTATCGCTACTGCTCCTGCTTAAGTTTATTCTTTTTGCTTTTATCGGCGGTCTCCTTCTTAATGTTATGCCCTGTGTGCTTCCTGTCCTTTCCCTAAGAGCTCTTAACCTTGTTAACCAGCGTAAGAATGATAAAAAAAGCATCCTTCTCAGCGCTCTGCTTTATGGAGCAGGAGTATTGTTCTCACTGCTTACACTTGCCATTATTGTTATACTGTTAAAAATCACTGGCCAAATGGCCGGATGGGGATTCCAGTTTCAAAATCCTTTGTTTGTTTCCATACTTATGGTAACGATTTTTATTTTTACCCTTTCTCTTTTTAATGTCTATCTGATAAATCCACCCGGTATGACGGGTATGGTAAAAGCAGCATCACAGAAGGGATATATCGGTT
>CAYSXD010000095.1:0-8283 GCA_964434925.1 uncultured Spirochaetaceae bacterium | reverse complement strand
AAAATATATATTCAGTTATGATTGCCGGAAATACAACAATGCTCCATCTCTTTTTTGGGGTAGATCCAGTTGGTATCGCAGCTGCTCCGTTTATTCCGGGGTTTAGAAATGCTATGAATCTGTCTTCATCAGCCTTGAAAGATTTTTCCCTTAATTGCAGGATCTATTCTTTGCCCTCCATATCCGGATATGTTGGTGCTGATATTGTATCCGGTATTCTTGCAACTCGTATGCACGAAAGCAAAGAAATGTCACTTTTAATTGATATTGGGACTAATGGAGAGATAGTACTGGGAAATAAAGAAAAACTTTACTGCTGTTCTACTGCAGCAGGGCCAGCCTTTGAAGGCGCACATATTAGTTGTGGTCTTGGAGGAATTATCGGAGCCGTTGACGGTGCTGTTCTTGAAAGGGACCATATTAAATTCTCTACAATTGGAAATGAAAAAGCAATAGGTATATGCGGTTCGGGTATTATTGACATTGTTGCAGTTCTCCTTAGAAGCGGTCTTGTAGATTATACAGGAAGAATTCTGGATGAAGGCGAAACAAAGGATGATATCAGTTCTGAACTTTTAAAAAAACTTAAAATTGATAAAAACGTCCCCGGGGTTCTTGTGGCAGATGCTTCTGAATCAGGGAATGGAGAAGATATAGTTTTTACTCAAGCGGATATAAGGGAGGTCCAACTTGCCAAAGCGGCAATATCAGCCGGGATACTTTCACTCCTTAACAAAGCCGGGAAGTCTGTTTCCGAGATCGATCATTTATTTGTTGCCGGTGGATTTGGTAGTTATATATCTATAAAGAGTGCTGCGGATATCGGGCTTTTCCCTGTAGAACTTTTGGAAAAAACAAAATCTGTCGGCAATACCGCCGGACTGGGAGCCCTGACCTGTGCTCTTTCAAAAGAGAATTATAACCAAAGTAAGGAAGTAGCCAGAATTACGGAATATGTAGAATTATCTTCAGATCCATTTTTTAATATGAAGTATATGGAAGAAATGGTATTCCCTGAATACCGGGAATTAGATATTTAAGCGGTATTATTCAGTTCCTTTTATTAAATCCCACTAAAATTGTTGCCAATTTTTCACTTGTAGAGAAGTCACATATAGTTCTTATATACTCATCTGCCATAGTTGAAGGACTTATAGATATAATGTTATCTATCCTGTAAAGATCTTTTTTTTCTTCCAGCTCTGTAAAATCAATGGGGGGTATAAGGAAGTAGGCGGGTTTTCTGGTTTTTCCTGTCCTTCGCCCCGGGTAGAGTATAAAATCTTCACTAATAAAGATGTATTCTTCCTCCCCTGGAAGTTTTTTCTCTATAATCTCTTCTCCAATAACACGATAACTGTTGCCGGCAATTTTAATGAGGTGGTCTGCCTGTACATCATCGGTATTATGGTCTTCTACCATAATGACTGTCGGACCAGGAGGAGGCCTGAAATTTTCATCTTTAAGTAAAGCATATACAACATCACATTGGAGAACCATTCTTATTCCAATATTTTTAAGACCTATAACGCCGTTTTTTTCATAAACTCTTTCCAGAGCTACAATTTTTTTCCTTTCATCTTTAGCAATTTGATTTATTTCTTTTACACCGTTTAGATTTAATAGCAGGCTTTGTATTTCTATCATATTAATTATCCGACTGGTTTTTTTATTAACCACAACACTGATAGCATGGATATGCTTGTTGGTAACACCTCAGCATTTTTCTGTTATATTGATTCAGTCACCAACCAGTATGCGGCAATTATTTAGAGTATCTGTTATCTTTTTTCTCAACTTATCATCTCCTCAGTTAAGAATATCAGTAACCCAGATCAAGCATTGCATCAGCTACTTTCCTGAAACCTGCTATGTTGGCTCCCCGCGCATAATTTACATAACCATCCGCCTGCTTTCCTTCAAGAACACAGGCCTGGTGAATATCCTTCATTATTCTCTTCAGTTTCATATCAACTTCATCAGCAGGCCAGGAGTATTTCATTGCATTCTGTGACATTTCAAGCCCTGAAACCGCGACACCACCGGCATTTGCCGCTTTACCAGGCCCAAAGGGGATTTTCTTATCTATAAAAAAATTGACAGCTTCTGTTGTGCAGCCCATATTTGATGTCTCAATGACAAACTTAACACCATTTGCTTCAAGCTGTTTGGCATCAGCAATAGTTAATTCATTCTGAAAAGCGCAGGGGAAAGCCATATCCACTTTTTCTCCCCATGGTTTTTTACCGGCAAAAAACTTTACCCCGAACTTCTTCGCGTAGGGTTCAACAATATCATTATTTGAAGCCCGCAGCTCCAGCATAAAGTCCCATTTTTCCTGTGTTGTAATGCCTTCTTCGTCAAAAACATATCCATCAGGTCCGGAAATTGTAACAACCTTACCTCCCAGCTGAGTTGCTTTTATGCATGCACCCCAGGCAACATTTCCAAAACCGGAAACGGCAATACGTTTACCTTTCATGGTATCTCCATGCTGTTTAACTATCTCATCCGCAAAGTACATGGTACCATAGCCTGTCGCCTCAGGACGTACCAGGGAACCACCCCAGTTCCCGCCCTTTCCGGTAAGAACACCCGTATTTTCAACTCTAAGCCGTTTATACTGCCCGTATAAATATCCAATCTCTCTGCTTCCGACACCAACATCACCGGCAGGAACATCCGTTTCCGGTCCAATATATTTTTGCAGTTCAGTCATGAAAGACCTGCAGAACCTTAAGATTTCAGTATCGGATTTTCCTTTAGGATTAAAGTCCGAACCTCCCTTTCCTCCACCCATAGGAAGTGTTGTTAAACTGTTTTTAAAAATCTGTTCAAAACCAAGGAACTTCAATGTTCCCAGTGTTACACTGGGGTGAAACCGGAGACCGCCTTTATACGGGCCGATACTATTGTTAAACTGGACACGATACCCTTTATTAACCTGAATTTCACCATTATCATCTTCCCATTCAACTTTAAACATAAAGGTACGGTCAGGTTCGGTAATCCGTTCAAGTATTTTTGCATTTACATATTCAGGATCTTCATTTACAACATCAATAACAGAATCCAGAACTTCACTCACCGCCTGAATAAACTCCGGTTCACTGGGATTTTTACGTTCAAGTTCTGCCATAAACTCTTTTTTATCATACATACCATACCTCCATGACAATTGTATTGCTTACTCCGCTAAACTAACGCTATTAATTTCCAACGTCAAGATTATTTTTGTAAAATAGCCCTTTATTATAGATGTATCATACTTTAATATAGAGTGATGGAGACCAGATACTATTTCAAGGAAACATCCTTTGAAAAACTCATGTCTATACGAATTCGCGAGATTCTTCTTGTATGCAGTAAGTATGATAAATTCATGCTTGAAGAAGATGGAAGAATTGATGAACAGCTTTTTCAGGAATATGTTTCTCTCAGCCTCCGCTACCCACCCAAATTCACCCAGGTTTCAACATCAGATGAAGCTCTGGATGCCCTTAAAGGCAAATACTATGACCTTATCATTGTCATGCTCAGCATTGGGGACACAAATGCTCTCGATCTTGCCTCTGAAATAAAAAGAATGTATCCCGCTAAACCAATTGTCCTGCTTACACCTATCTCAACACGTGAAACAATGCTCAGATTAAAACTGAAAAATCTTTCTTCTGTCGATTATCTTTTTTCCTGGCAGGGAAACTCAAATATCATGCTCGCTATGGTAAAACTCATCGAAGACAGGGTTAATGTCGATTATGATACTGAAACTGCCGATGTTCAATCCATCATACTGGTAGAAGACTCAGTAAAATACTATTCAAGCTACCTTCCTATGATATACCACACTCTCTTCAGACAGGCACGTAATTTAATGAAAGAGGGGTTGAATGAATGGCAACAGACGACACGAATGAGGGGCAGACCTAAAATTCTTCTCGCGCGGACTTTTGAAGAAGCGTTGGATCTGTATAAAAAGTATAAAAATAACATTCTTGGTATTATTTCAGACATTTCTTATAAACGTACCGGAGAAACAGACCCTGACGCCGGCTTAAAGCTCTGCTCATACATTCGTAATGAGAATAAAGAACTCCCCATTCTTCTTCAATCATCACAGGAAGAACATAAAAAACGCGCTAATAACGCAGGTGCGGATTTTCTCTACAAACATTCAAAAACGCTGCTGCTGGATCTTGGCAATTATATTCGCAGAAACTATGGTTTTGGGGATTTTGTATTCAGAGATCCCCAGACACTTGAGCCTATTGGTTATGCCCATGATCTTCGTGCCCTGCAAAAACAGCTTATGAAAGTTCCTGATGAATCTTTCGCTTATCACGTAAGAAATAACGATATTTCCAAATGGTTAAAAGCACGCGCACTGTTTTCTCTTGCCTCCTATCTCAGGCCAAAACAGCTTGATGATTTCGAAAGTACCCGTGCAACCAAAGAGTTTATCATTAAAGCAATAAAAAACTTCCGGACCCATGAAGGGAGAGGTACCATTGCGGAATTTGATAAAAACAAATTCGATGAACTCACTTTCTTTTCACGCATTGGTTCGGGTTCCATGGGGGGAAAGGGCCGGGGACTGGCTTTCCTGGATCTGCTTTTGAAAAAAAACAGATTAACATACAAATACAAAGAAATCATTATTTCAATACCCTGGACAGTTGTTCTTACCACAGAAGTTTTTGATGAGTTCATGGAAGAAAATAATCTCTATGAATTCGCACTCGGAAATAACTCAGACGATAAAATCCTTTCATTATTCCTTAATGCCGGACTTCCCGGTCGAATTCGGGACGATTTGGAAGCTATTCTGGAAAAAATTCGTAATCCCCTTGCCGTACGATCCTCCAGTCTGCTGGAAGATTCTCAATACCAGCCATTTGCAGGGATATACGCGACATATATGCTGGCAAATAATTCTGAAAGCAATAGCAAAAACATGGAAGCTCTTTGCCGGGCAATAAAAAGTGTCTACGCATCTACCTTCACCAGGCGCAGCAAAGACTATATGGCGGCAACAAACAATATAACAGAAGATGAAAAAATGGCTGTTATTATCCAGGAAGTAACCGGCCTTGATTACAATAGCAAATTCTATCCAATACTTTCCGGTGTTGCCCGATCATTGAATTTTTATCCAATCGGAAGCGAAAAACAGGAAGAGGGAATTGCCAATATTGCTTTCGGACTTGGAAAAACAGTTGTCGACGGCGGTATTTCGCTAAGGTTCTCCCCCTTCTATCCAAAAAAAATTATTCAACTTTCTGATCCTCAAAATACAATAAAGAATACTCAACAGACATTCTATTCCCTCAATCTGGCAGAAGATTCCATTGATCCGCTAAAAGGAGAAACGGCAAATTTACTAAAGCTCCCCATCTCAGAAGCTGAAAACGACGGATCGCTAAAATATGCCGCCTCAACGTATGATTTTCAGAATAACAGAATAAGAGACGGAATTACCCGCGGTGGAAAACGCTTAATAACCTTCTCTGCATTGTTAAAATATAATCATTTTCCATTACCGGAATTGTTGAAAGAAATCCTTACCCTGGGCCAGGAGGCAATGAATGTACCCATCGAAATTGAGTTTGCCGCCAGTTTCGATATACCTGGAAATACACCGAATCTGTTCAGCCTTCTCCAGATACGACCCATTGTAGAAGGGTTTGAAAGCGTTGATACCAATATAGAGCAGGAGCTTCCGCCGCATACAATAATTTATTCCAATAAATCAATGGGTAATGGTGTGTACCCGAATTTAAGAGATATTGTATACGTAAAACCGGAAACCTTTGATCCGTCAAAAACAAATATACTGGCGGAGGTGATAAGCCGGATAAATGCTGATTTCAGTACACGCCGTGAAGGTTATATACTGATTGTACCGGGCCGGCTTGGTTCAACCGATCCATGGCTGGGTATTCCAATTACATGGGAGGATATTTCTTTTGCCAGGGTTATGGTGGAATCCGGGTTAAAAAATTTTAGAGTTGAACCAAGCCAGGGAACGCATTTTTTTCAGAATATTACCTCGTTGCAAAACGCGTATCTGACTATCAATCCCTACCGTGATGACGGGGTATTTAACACAAAGCTGCTTGACTCCCTTCCTTCAGAGTATGAAAACGAGTTTCTCCGCCATGTAAAATTCAAACAGCCGCTTGTTGTTAAGGTCAACGGAAAAACAGGAAAGGCAATAATTTATGAGGATATTTCATAGATTTTTTTATTCATATATTTCTCAACATCATTTTCATTATTTGCACTTTCGCCCGCATTGCTTATAGCCTTTGTTAGAGCCGGTGTTTTTATATTTCAACCAATTCATAATTTGTGCTTCTTCCTCCCGATTTTACTTGCTTTAATATTCCTTTTTCAATCAAATCCTTTATATCTCTTAGTGCTGTATCTTGTGAACACTTTGTTATTTTAGCCCATTTTGATGTTTTTAATTTTCCTTCAAAGCCATCGGGTAGTTTATTCAACATTAATCGTTGTCGAGCATTCAATTCCGTATTTTTATGTTTATCCCAAAAATCTGCTTTATAAAGAACCTTGCTAATTGATTTTTCTGTACTTTTTAAGGTATGGTATAAACAATTCAAATACCAAATCAACCATTCTGAAATATCTCCGTCTTTATATTGGACTTTTTGAAGTGTTTCATAATAAACTTTTCGTTCTATAAGTATTTGATTTGACAAACTGTAAAATCTTTGTGAACTATCATCTGAACGAGCCAACAATAAATCTGAAATTGCACGAGCAATACGACCATTACCGTCATCAAAAGGATGAATTATTATAAACCAAAAATGTGCGATAGCTGATTTTATCACAAAATCCAACTTTGTCTCTTTGTTGAGCCATTCTATAAATATATCCATTTCGTATTTCACCTGTTCAGGTGGTGGTGCCTGATAATGAATTTTTTCCTTTCCCATTGATCCGGAAACAACTCGCATTTCGCCTTTTCGATAACAGCCTGTATTAATTTTATACATCCCGCTTCTTCCTGTTGGGAATAGTGCCGCGTGCCAACCAAATAATCGTTCTTCATCAAGAGGTCTTTGGTAATTTTGGGTCGCATCAAGCATCATCTCAACAATACCTTCAACATTTCTGTCAGGATATACCATTCCTGCATATTCCAAACCCAATTTTCTGGCAATGGATGAACGAACTTGTTCGTAATTAAGTATTTCTCCTTCTATTTCCGATGATTTTAATACATCAAGTGTTAATGTTGTTAACATTGTTTCTTCTTTTATCGAAAAACCTAATGCATTTAATTGTCCAAAAATTTTTCCTTGCAGATGACGAACTTTTCCAAGAATTGATTGAATTTCTTTTTCATCCCAGGTAAAATTAGACCAATTACGATATTGATAAATATATTTTGCCATAGTCAATTCCTTTTTATGCTGTAAATATATATAATATTCTCCGCATAAACAAGGAGATTATCTTAAATATTCTCCGCATATTCGTATTCTCTACATTGGCTCTAACGGTCAAGGCTATGAGCAGTGCGGGATTTCAAATGTCTGTTCTTCAAAATACATGGAAGTATTTTGGAGTACTTTACTGAAACACATTCCATTTTTATAAATTCTCTTCTCCCCCAAATTTCTTCAACATAACGATTAAGCTGCCTCTTCGTACAAATGTTTCTGGAATTCTATGAACAATGAACTTATATTTTGAACATCTCCTAAAATCTTCATTGCATCTTCCAATGATTGATATTTTGTCTGCAACAGAATCGGTAATTTCTCCTGTTCGAGTTCGCTTATTCCTGCTTCTACATATTTATCCAATACAAATTCAATAAATTCTTTCTGTTTATCATTCAGCAATGCAAAAATGGTTGCTTTTGCTCTTGTTGCTCTTTCCTCCCTTGTTATTGGTTTAAAATCGCTATCAAAAACATATTCCAACACATCGAACAAATCACTTTTTTCTGCATTAATCAGTTTTTGTAGTGTTGTTAATTCCTCTTTGCCAAACCCTGCTTCAGCTAATTTTTCGAGTAGTGTTTTTCTTGTTGTTGGCTTACTCCATATTTCGCGTAACTCTTTTTCGTCTTTGAAAAAGTTGGGTAATTCTCCAAATAAATTTTCTAAAAACTTCTGGGCTGAAATGGGTTTGCCGTCTGCACTCCAGAATGAAGTTGCAATCATATATTGGATTTCTCTCTCTTTACCGTATTTTAGTTTTACTTTTATTTTTTCAGGTCTTTTTTCCGGTTCGTAATCAGATTCT
>CAYSXD010000094.1:0-8306 GCA_964434925.1 uncultured Spirochaetaceae bacterium | reverse complement strand
CCGAAACAGGGAATACAGAAAAATTGAGAATTTGATTGAGGATACTCTCTTCCTTCTAATGCCTTTAATAAAAAAGAGTTCAATTAACCTTTCTAAAGAATATACTGCTTCCGGAGCTTCCTCCTTTATTGACGCGAACCAGATGAAGAGGGTCTTTCTGAATATCCTGATAAACAGTATTGAATCACTTCCCGAAGGAGGAAGAATAGAAATCAAAACTGAACTGGACCTTAAAGAATCAAAAATGATGATTTCTGTAAAAGATAACGGCTGTGGAATCCCGGAAGAGGATAGGGAGAATATTTTTGAGCCCTATTTTACAACAAAAAAGAACGGATCCGGAATAGGATTGGCCCTGAGTAAGAAAATTATCAAACAGCATGGGGGTACAATAGAAATCATAAGTTTTTTTGGAAAAGAAACCGAAGTTATTATTCATCTTCCTGTTATAACGGAGCAGCATGTATGAGTACAATTCTTATTATAGACGATAAAGAAAATATTCTTAAAGTTCTGAAAGTTATTCTTGAAAAGGAGGGTTACTCGGTGCTTACCGCGCAGGGGGGGCAAAGAGGACTTAAACTGGCAGTTGAAACACAGCCGGATGTTATTATTTCTGATATTCGGATGGATGATTTAAATGGTACTGAATTATTTCATCTGTTAAAATCCAGAGGATTTTCAATCCCTTTTATTTTTATTACCGCCTTTGCCTCAATTGAAGGAGCGGTAAGCGCGATAAAAGAAGGCGCTGTCGACTATTTAACAAAACCGGTAGACTACAATTATTTAAAAAAAACAATAGCACGGATGGTTAACGTGTCCCGTCCTGATGTTGACAAAAGAAAAAAATTAATCGGCAGAAGTCCGGTTATGGAAAAACTCTTTAAAAGAATTCAGGCTGTGGCAAACAGCAGCGCGACAGTTTTAATTACCGGAGAAAGCGGGACGGGGAAAGAGCTGATAGCAAAAGCTATACACGAAGGGAGCGGCCGGAGGCATAACCGGTTTATTCCCATTAACTGTTCAGCGTTGAGTGAGAACCTGCTCGAATCGGAACTTTTCGGTTATGAAAAGGGGGCTTTTACCGGAGCTTATTCTCAAAAGAAGGGTTTTTTTGAAACAGCACACAACGGGACCCTGTTTCTTGATGAAGTATCCGAACTTCCGTCTTCAACGCAGGTAAAACTGCTTCGTGTATTACAGGAACATACCTTTACCCGGGTAGGAGGAACAGATTTTGTTGATGTTGATGTGAGAATAATTGCCGCTACGAATAAAAAGCTTGAAACTCAGGTAAAAACAGGGACGTTCAGACATGATTTGTTTTACCGCCTGAACGTTATACCTATTGAAACTCCGCCGCTTCGTGTTCATTTGGAAGATCTGGAAATTCTTGTACGTGCTGTAATCCGGAGAATATGTTTATGCGAGAATATCCCTGTTCCCGTAGTAACACCAGCATTTATAAAAATCCTTAAGACATATTCATGGCCGGGAAATGTACGGGAACTGGAGAATCTTCTGGAAAGATTATTGGTCCTTCATCACCCGGGGGCACTTGAAGAACAACTTTTATTTGAGGAATCAAACCTTTTTGGTCCTCTTCCCGGCAGTTCCGAATCGGAACGTGATAAAATACTTAACGCTTTGAGGTTATGCGGCGGCAATAAAACAGAGAGTTCAAAAATTATGGATATGCCCCGGCGGACTCTCTACCATAAAATTGATAAGTATGACATCCGGCAGGAAGAATATAAAAGTATGTAAAGTGTGCGGAATTTACTTATGATGGCACACTTTTATTGCACACTTTTATGATGAAACAGCATTCAAACGGGTATTTAGTCAGTTGGTACGTAATCTGCTATATAAATACTATATTTTACAGGAGGCTCTATGATGAAGAAAAGACTCATTTTTTGTTTTCTCATTCTGTTGCTTATCAGCATGCCTCTTTCTGTTTTCGCGAATGGGCAGAAAGATGTGAAAGCCGATAAGGTTGTGATTTATGCCAGTGTTGATGAAGGTAACGCAAAACTCATTCTTGATGCATTTACAGCGGATACCGGTATTACCGCTTCGTTTGTTCACCTTTCTTCAGGACCTGCTCTTGCAAGGATAACAGCAGAGGCGAACAATCCACAGGCAGATGTATGGCTTGGTGCTCCAAGTGAAACACATGTTATTGCAAAAGAAAAGGGATTGACCATTCCTTACAAATCAGCCGCGTACAACGAACTCCCGGCACAGTTCAAAGACCCTGACGGTTACTGGCGTTCGTTCTATATGAATCCAATGGCATTTGCCATAAATACAAAGGCCCTTGCAAAAATCGGTGCTCCAATGCCGAAATCATGGATGGATCTCTTAAATCCTGTTTACAAAGGCCAGATTCAGATGCCGACTCCTCAGTCTTCAGGTACTGCCTACAATATAGTGAGTACTCTGGTTACCATCTGGGGAGAAAAAAAGGCGTTCGATTACATGGAAAAACTTAATCCCAATGTTCAAACGTATACTTCTTCCGGTACAGCTCCTTCCAAAGGTGTAGCGGTCGGACAATGTGCTATTGGTATTCAGTTTACTCCGGCATTCTTTAAGTTTATTGATGAAGGATATCCTTTAAAAGTTGTTTTTCCTTCCGAGGGAGTTGGGTTTGAAGCTCCTGCGGTTTCAATAATCAAGGGTGCAAAAAATCTTGAAGCAGCAAAAATTCTTGTAGACTGGCTTGTTTCCAAACAGGGGCAGGATGTACTGTCAGAAAAGAAAACTTTCTTTTATCCGGTTAACCCAAAAGCTGCCCTTGGGAAGGGTATGCCTAAGTTCTCCGCATTGAAAACTATTGCTATTGATGTCCAGTGGGCTGGACAGAATAAGGCAAGACTTGTTAACAAATGGGTTAATGAGGTACTTCCGGCAAAATAAGATACAACGGGAGCTCATGATGAGCTCCCCTTTTACAGAGGGGGAGGGTTAATTGGCAGAATCATGGTTGCAGCGCAGTAAACGACAGACAAGAATGCTTCTTAAAGATCCTCTTTTATTTATTGTTATCACAATAATTTTACTTTCTCTCATTATTTTTATCATTTTCCCTCTCATTAAGGTTATTCTTACCAGTGTTTTTCCTAAGAATAAATTCTCGTTATCGGTATTTAAGGAAATTGTATCTTCATGGTATTTGAGAAGGGCTTTTTTAAACAGTATTATGATGGGTACACTCACTGCTTTTTTTGGTGCTGTTGTCGGTTTTATTTTTGCCTTTACGCTGACACGAACAAATATACCGTTTAAAAAATTCTTTCACCTGATTGCTATAATTCCTATTATTTCCCCACCCTTTATCGGGGCATTATCAATAATTATGCTGTTTGGTAATAATGGTATGATTTCATCTTCACTGCTTCATTTGACAAACACTAAAATTTATGGATTTCGCGGGTTACTGTTTGCTCAGGTTGTTACGTTTTTTCCCGTTGCCTATATCACGCTGAAAGGAGTTCTTGAATCAATAAGCCCCACTTTGGAGGATGCGGCACTGGATCTTGGTGGTTCACGGTTTAAGGTATTCAGACGGGTTACCTTTCCACTGGCCCTTCCCGGTATTGCCAGCGCGATGCTTGTTCTTTTTGTAGAAACTCTGGCGGATTTTGGCAATCCTTTAATTCTTGCCGGCAGTCAGTTCCCTATTCTTTCTGTTCAGGCGTATCTGGAAATAACGGGAATGTACAATCTCCCAAAAGGGGCCGGGCTGGCTTTTGTTTTATTGATTCCTTCACTGACAGTATTTTTTATTGAGAAATACTGGGTATCAAAAAAACGGTATGTAACCATTACCGGTAAGCCAACCTCAACGACCCTAAAACTTGTCAGCCCTTTTGTGAAGTGGGTACTTTTTATTACCTGCATTTTTTTTGCGCTTACCATTCTCTTAATCTATGCGACTATTCTCTGGGGAGCCCTTGTTAGTGTCTGGGGCAGCAACTCTACTCTGACGCTTCGGCACTTTGCCTATGTTTTCAGTGTAGGGTTTAAAGCAGTAACGGATACCATTATTATTGCCGGGCTCTCAACACCTGTCGCTGGTATTCTTGGTATGGTTATTGCGTTTCTGGTAGTAAGAAAGAAATTCCCATTAAAAGGTTTCATGGAAGTTTCCTCCATGCTGAGTTTTGCTGTTCCGGGGACGGTTGTCGGTATTGGATACATTCTCGCGTTTAATTCCTATCCGCTGCTTCTAACGGGGACACTTTTTATTTTAGTGCTGAATTTTATTTTCCGGTATGTACCGGTGGGTATCCAGTCCGGAGTAGCAATTCTCCAGCAGGTCGACCCTTCTATTGAAGAAGCGGCAATAGATCTTGGTGCTGACGCAAAGTCAACATTTCGTAAAGTTACTCTTCCTCTGATGATACCGGCTTTTTTTTCAGGGCTTATCTATTCCTTTGTCCGCGCTATGACAGCGATCAGTGCTGTCATTTTTCTTGTTTCATCCCGGTGGAATTTAATGACTGTACAGATAATGTCACAGGTGGAATCCGGCAGGCTTGGAGCAGCGGCCGCTTTCAGTGTTATTCTGGTTGTTATTATTTTATGCGCGATACTGATTATCCGATCAATACTCAATTTTCGATATGGAAAATTCGGCGGCACAACGCTGAAATTTTAAAGAGGTGTTATGAGTTTAAAACTGGTTAATATTTCTAAAATTTTTAAAGATCCCGATAACCCCCGAAAACAGATTGTCGCTGTAGAAGGGGTGAATCTTGAAATTAGTGAAGGGGAGATGGTTAGTTTTTTAGGACCCTCCGGCTGTGGTAAAACAACTACGCTCCGAATTGTATCAGGGTTTGAAACTCCTACCACGGGGGAGATCTGGCTCTCTGATGAAATGATTAATGAATTACCGCCAAACAAAAGGGATACGGCGATGGTATTTCAAAGCTATGCCATTTTCCCTCATCTGTCGGTAGGACAGAATATAGCGTTCGGTCTGGAACTAAAAGGGTATGAAAAAAAGAAGATCAGGGAAGAAGTTGATACAATCATGGACATTATGAATTTGAAAGAGTTCTACAACAGGCGGCCTGATCAGCTTTCCGGGGGGCAGCAGCAGCGGGTGGCACTTGCCCGGTCAATTATTAACAGGCCAAGTGTTCTCCTTTTTGATGAACCGCTTTCCAATCTGGACGCCAAACTGCGTGAACAGATGCGGTTTGAAATTCGCCGTATACAGCAGACTTTTAAAATTACCAGTATCTATGTAACCCACGATCAGGCGGAGGCAATGATTGTATCCGATAGAATTGTTGTTATGAATGAAGGGCATATTATGCAGGTAGGTACCCCTTTTGAAATCTATTCAAAGCCGGTAAATCAATTTGTGGCTGATTTTGTCGGCCGGGTAAATTCAATCGACGGCCGGATTGTCCAACCTGACAAGGGGAAAGGGTACTCAATACGTTTTGGAGAAAAGGAAAAAACCATACCAGGTACATTGGGTGAAATTAGTATTGATCAACCGGTTAAAGTCATTGTGCGGCCTGAATCGCTGAAAATAAAACGGTTTAGAGAGGGAAAAGACTCTCTGTTTAATGGTAAAATAATAAAAATGGTATATCTTGGACCGACTGTTGAGTATGATATAGAAATTGCAGGCAGAGACCCCATCTATGCGGTAACGCATAATCCGATTGAAGAAGGGTTTTTTAACATTGGAGATGAGGTCTGTGTGGATTTTTCTCCTTCTGCCGCGCATCTGCTGAAAAGCGAATAGAGTAGTTGATCAACTTCCCGGAATCTATGTTATTCCGGTAATAGTATTGATATAAATTTAACTTGCACAGCAGCTTAATTTGTTTACATCATTTTCAAATCCTATTGCAGCTAATTTGATTCCTTCACTTAATGTCAGATAAGGATAGAGATTTTCAGCCAAATCTCTGACAGGAATATTATATTTTATAGCTGTGCTTAGCATCTGAACCAATTCACCTCCTTCAGGTGCTACAATTCTTGCTCCAATTAATGCGTTAGTACCGGGATTTCGAATTAATTTTATAAATCCTCTTGTATCATTTGCCGCTATAGACCGGGGAACTTTATTCAAGTCAATTTTTGAAACCTCAAAGGGAATTTTAAGTTTTCCAGCTTCAACTTCATCAATGCCCACTCCGGCAATTTGAGGATCAGTAAAAACCACCCATGGCAGTGAAGTATAATCAGTTCTTTTGATCTCCTTGGTAAAGGCATTGGTTACGGCGATTTTTCCCTCATGGGCAGCTGTATAAACATACGGAGGGGTAATTGTTACATCACCTACAGCATAAATACCGGGAATATTTGTTTCCATTTGATCATTAACCTTTATATGTCCATTGGGTGCTGATTCGATGCCAATTTTGTCTAAACCCAACTTTTTCGTATTTGCAGTTATACCCGTTGCGACAACAATTTTCCCGGGTTCAACCAATTCTGTAAAAGAACCGTCAGGACATTTACAATGGATAATAATATCTTCATTTCGGTTTTCAAATTTTACTGCTCTGAAGTTTGGTAATATTTCAATACCTTCTTCATGCATATAACTTTCTATTGCATCACTTATATCCGGTGTCAGCCTGCGAATAACCCTATCGGTAAACTCAATAATTCTGACTTTTACACCAAGTCTGTTATAGGCCATAGCAATTTCAAGCCCAATGTAACCGGCACCCATGATAGTAATACTTTCCGGTTTTTCTTCTAAATTAAACAACGTAGCATTTGTCAGAAATCCTATATCTTGCAATCCTTCAATATCAGGAATGTTGGTAGTGGCTCCGGTAGCAATAATAAATTTACCGGCAGTGTAATTATCTTTTCCGTTTACAATGATAGTTTTTTTATCTACAAATTCTGCCCATCCTTCCAAAAGTTTCAGTCTGGAAAAATCTTTGATAACATCCATATATTTTTTTTCCTGCAATGTAGAAACAAGTTTCTTTTTATCTTTTATTACCTGTTTGAAATCGATGTCCGCACCTCTTGGATGTATCCCTGGAAAGTTTGAATGGGCCGCATGAAATGCTGTCTCGGCTGTACGGATTAAAGTCTTGGATGGGACACATCCAATGTTCACGCATGTTCCTCCGAAGTCCAGTCCGCCATTTATCATTAATGTTGAAAGGCCTAAAGCTTCAGCTTTTATAGCCGCTGCAAAAGCGGATGATCCTCCTCCAATTATGATCAGATCAAAATGGCTTTTTTGATTTGAGATTTTCGCGCGGTAATGATCTGTTGAATTGATAGTTCCAATTATTTCCTCTTCTGATATTCCGGAAGTGTCGTATGTTGCTACAAGGCTACCCTGGGGGTAACTGACATTAACTTCACTTACTCCTGCACTTTTTGAGAGTAATGTCTCGATTGTCCGGGCACAATGATCACAGGTCATCCCCGTAATTCCTAATTCCAGTTTTTTGAATTCCATAATTATTCTCCTTGTAAAAAATTATCGCTATTAATAAGACTTAATATGGGGCATTCATCTGAAAATATCCTATATCCGGATTCGAGCCTTTTTGTTGGGTGTATAAGATTTTTTCTTTCATAAAAACGAATGGTTTCAATATTAACATTGGCTAATTTTGCTATTTCGCCGATTTTATAATTCCCCATAGAAACTCCTGAGTTAAAGATAAACCCCGGACTATAGTCCGGAGTCAAGAGAAATAACTCGTATTTTCGCTTAATTACTTATTTCTGATGAAGATTGCAAACATAGATGAAAATGGACTCCAAATCTATTCAGGGCGAGGTAACAAAATGAAAGCATTAATGATCCCGGATAACTATACGAGTAACGGGAAAACTATTTTTTTGAATTCTATATAAATGTTGTTGTAATTACACCTCCTTCAGTACTTCCAGCAGAAAATCCCAGGTCCGCAGGACGGAGGGGATATTCAGTTTTTCATCCGGGGTATGTACATCCTCCATATCGGGGCCGAAAGAGATCATCTCCATATTTTTAAACTTTTCACCGAGGACTCCGCATTCAAGTCCGGCATGAATTGCCTTTACTTCCGCATCTTTTGATGCAGTTTGTTTATATACCTTCTGAAAGGTTTTTAAAATACCGGAATCGGGATCAGGGTCCCAAGCCGGATGCTGTCCTTCCAGGGCTATTTTTGCTCCCGCTTTTTCCAGCAGTACCCGCACCTGCCCCGCAACGTGATCAAGTGCGCTCATAATGGAAGAACGCTGGCTGGTAAGAATTGTTACTTTATTCTCTTTCAAATGTACGGCTGCCAGGTTTGTTG
>CAYSXD010000093.1:0-8322 GCA_964434925.1 uncultured Spirochaetaceae bacterium | reverse complement strand
CATAAAAGGCAGTAAGGATAATATTCGTATTGCGAAATACGTTGCAGAACGACTTGGTATAGAAACTGATCAGGTGCTTACAGCCTCAACGGGAGTTATTGGTGTTGAACTCCCCATGTCTGAGATAGAAAAAGCAATAAAAAGTTTTTCTCTGCCGGACACCCCAGCTATAGAAGGTTTTGAGAGAGCTTCCCGGGCTATTTTAACAACAGATCTTTCAGAAAAAAAAGTAACGTTAAAATTTACTGTTCAGGAAAAAGAAGTGACCATCACCGGCATGGCAAAAGGCTCTGGTATGATACATCCGAATATGGCGACAATGCTTGCGTTTATAACAACCGATCTGGCTATTTCGCAGAGTTTACTCATGTCTGTTTTACAGGAAACAGTGGAAGATACTTTTAATATGATAAGTGTTGATGGCGATACCAGTACCAACGATATGGTGCTCATGATGGCAAACGGCATGGCGGAAAATAATCCTGTTCAGTCTTTCTCGGATGATTTCAAGCAGTTTAAAAAAGCACTTAAGCAGGTCTGTGTTTATCTGGCCAAATCAATAGCTGCCGATGGTGAAGGGGCAACAAAGCTGCTGGAAGTTGAGGTGAACGGTGCAAAAAGTGTTATTGATGCCAAAAAAATCGCGAAAGCTGTTATTACATCAAATCTTGTAAAAACCGCCTTTTTCGGGATGGATCCCAACTGGGGGAGGATAATTGCGGCTATAGGCTATTCTGGTGCTAATTTTAATCCGGACACTGTCTCTATCTATTTTCAGGGAGCTCCCGGTTATTCCTGTCTGATGGATCACGGAACGCCTCATGAATACGACAGGGAAACTGTTATGGGAATATTGAAAGAAAAAAATATTATTATAACCATTAATTTGAATGATGGAGATTCCTCCGCCGTTGCCTGGGGCTGCGACCTGAGCTATGACTATGTTAAAATAAATGCCGAATATACTACCTGATGCATTAAGGAAACAATAATGGGAAAATTAACTGAACAGGCAAATATTTTAGTGGAGTCTCTCCCTTATATCAAGGATTTCTTTGGTAAAATTTTTGTTATTAAATACGGCGGCAGCGCAATGAGTAGCGCAATTTTAAAAGGAAAAACGATAGAGGATATTTCACTTATGAAACTTGCCGGAATGAAACCTGTTGTTGTACACGGCGGAGGGCCTGCTATAAATAAAATGCTTGCGAAAACCGGAAAAAAATCAGAATTTATTGATGGATTGCGTGTCACGGATGCTGAAACACTTACTACAACAGAAATGGTGCTTTCAGGACAGGTGAATAAAGAAATTGTCATGCTTTTTCAACAGTACAACATGCAGGCTGTTGGAATTTCAGGGAAAGACGGTATGACGATTACAGCAGGAAAGCTTTCAGCGGAAAAAAACAACCTCGGTTTTGTGGGAGAAATTATATCTGTCAATCCTCACCTTATAAACATTCTGATGGACAACGACTTTATTCCGGTCATAGCTCCCGTTTCGTGCGATACTGAAGGTCAGACATACAATATAAACGCAGACAGTGCAGCCTCAGCTATTGCCATAGCGCTGAAAGCGGAAAAACTTATCTTTTTAACAGACACACCGGGAATTCTTGCCGACAGGGAAGACGAATCCACATTATTTACAAGCTTGTCACTTAATCAGATTACCGGATACATTGCCAATAACACAATTTCGGGGGGAATGATCCCAAAAGTTGAATGTTCCGCAAAAGCAATAATGTCCGGAGTTAACTCGGTACATATACTTGACGGCAGAGTTGAACATGCCGTTCTTCTGGAAGTTTTTACACAGAAAGGTATCGGAACCCTCATTAAAAAGGATTAAAAATGAACAGTATTGAAAAAAGAGCACAAAAAGTACTGATGCATACGTACGCATCCCTTCCAATGGATCTTGTTTCCGGTCACGGCTGCTATGTTACAGATAGCAAAGGTAAAGAATACCTGGATTTTCTTTCGGGAATTGCCGTCAATTCACTCGGGTATAACCATCCCCGGTTTAATGAAGCAGTAGAGAACCAGCTTCACCGGATAATTCATTTCTCAAATCTCTTTTTAAATGAACAGCAGGTTAAACTTGCGGAAAAACTTATTTCCAACAGTTCCTTTGACAAAGTTTTTTTCTGTAACAGCGGTACTGAAGCAGTGGAGTCAGCGTTAAAACTATCCAAAAAATTCGGAAAAATCAAAAAAAACGGGGCCTGGAAAATAATTGCCATGAATCAGTCGTTCCATGGTCGGACAACCGGTTCATTATCGTTAACCGGTCAGATAAAATACCGGAAATCGTTTCTTCCTCTTCTGCCCGGTGTTGTTTTTGCCGATTTTAATGATTTTGATGATCTCAAACTAAAAATGGACACGGATATCTTTGCTGTTATTCTTGAACCGGTTCAGGGAGAAGGAGGTATTCATCCGGCCGGCCAGGATTACCTCCGGAAAGTGAGAGATCTCTGTACACAGGAAAACACCGTGCTTATTTTTGATGAAGTCCAGTGTGGAATGGGAAGAACAGGAAAACTGTTCGCGCACGAACATTTCGGTGTTGTTCCCGATATTATTACTCTTGCAAAAGGTCTTGGAGGCGGGCTGCCTATTGGAGCTCTGCTTACCACAGATAAATTTAACCTTTTTGAACCGGGAGATCACGCGGCAACCTTCGGTGGAAATCCGCTAGTCTGTTCAGGGGCTCTTGCTGTTCTGGAAGAAATTATTGATAACAATCTTCTTGAAAACATACGGGAAGCGGGAGAACACCTCAGCGAAAAACTGCTCGAATTACAGCATAAACACTCATCAGTTAAAGATGTACGCGGGCTTGGACTAATGATGGGTATGGAACTTGATACTCCTGCAGCTCCTGTTGTTTCAGCATGCAGAGAGAAAGGTCTTCTGCTGGCAACAGCAGGGCCATCTGTTGTCCGCTTTGTGCCGCCGCTTATTATAAGTAAAAAAGAGATTGACAGAGCAATAAATTTACTTGATGAAGCACTAAATTGAACATTGTCACAAATAATATCCCCTATATACCGAAAATACAACGGGGATAAACTATACTCTTTGAATAACGATTGGAAATTGACACAGTACCTAACCGGAACAATATTATAGGAACTTCGTATTTTTTAGGTTTACGCACATTGTCTTTGGCGCGCAAAAAAAGGCCTGCGTATACGCAGGTCTTAAAATACCCTTCCGGAAAGATCTTACATTAGATCTCTTGGTTTTCGAGCGGTATTTCCTGTTTTTTGGCATACAGCCATATGTCGGAGTTTTCCGTT
The DNA here is from genome assembly GCA_964434925.1 of uncultured Spirochaetaceae bacterium. Classification (GTDB taxonomy): domain Bacteria; phylum Spirochaetota; class Spirochaetia; order B11-G9; family B11-G9; genus S145-15. The sequence continues at coordinate 5,011 of CAYSXD010000093.1, read as the reverse complement.
CTCAAATACAGATTTCATTTTTATTTCACCGCCCCACCGGCTTACCAGCTGATGAGCGCCTTCACGCCGTGCATTCTTTGAAACAGGTCCAGCCATTATATCCTCCTGGAATATCTCTTATTCAATAACCGAATGTATAATAGTTAAAAAGCAGTATAAATTCAAGCCATTTGCATGATACTTGTGTAAATTTTCCTGATACGGTAGTATTGATTTATGTTTACCGCCGTTCGTTATCTTTTTATCCTTCCAATAATTCTCTATCAAAAACTCATTTCACCTTTTTTACCCGGTTCCTGCATCTATTACCCTACATGCTCACATTACGCAAAAGACTCAATTATGCGCCACGGAGCAATTAAAGGAATTATTTTGGGAACTACAAGAATTTTCCGATGTACCGGTCTTCTTTTTACAGGCGGAGAAGATCCCGTACCCGACAGTTTCTCGTTCTTCTATATTAAAAACAGTTACAAAAAATTCTTTAAAAAGAAGCACTAAAGCTCTTTACTGGGTTCCATTTTCGACTTCATTTAATCCAGCCTTATACCCTTCTTTATACGCTTCACTGTAGGCGTCACGATAAGCATCTCTATATCCATCACGGTAACCGGTATTATACTCGGTGCCTGATATGTTATCACTTTGTTCTGAAGCTCCCTCATAATCATCAAAAGTTACTTCAACCGAACCTTTGGAGGGATCGGTGAAATCAACCTCATATTTTGAGTAGGTATCACCCTCTGTATCCATAGCCATAAGATCATAGACGAAACTTTGCGCATTATATTCAGGTATTTCAACCTCGATGCTTTCACCATCAGGAACAGAACTACCTTTTATGAGATTATCATACCAATCATCGTGACTTGTCGGTGATATATACAGCTCCCGTATGCTGTGTCCCGTTTTATTAACAAACTTTATTTTTATAGAACTTTCAGCAAATATCGCAATGCTGCCCATAACAAAAAAAATCCCTACCATCAACAAAAACATTTTTTTCATTTTAAATTTCTCCTTTTTTACTACTGGCTGCTGATTAACTTTAAAAATGGTATTAAAGCGAGTAAAGCGCCCCTGTTAAATCCACCTTCCGGAATTATAAGATCAGCATATCGTTTGGTTGGCTCAATAAATTCATAATGCCCCGGACGCACAACTTCCGAATACTGTTTAATTACAGAATCCATCGTTCGACCTCTCTCTGAAGTGTCACGCATCAATCTTCGTATGAATCTTATGTCATCAGGAGTATCAACAAAAAGTTTTAAATCTATTAAATCCCTAATCCTTCTGTCAACAAAAATCATAATTCCTTCAAAAATAACCAATTTCTTCGGGATAAGGTGTGTTGTTGTATCTTTTCTCCTATGATGGATAAAATCATACTGAGGCATATCGATAGAGTGAAATGCTTTAAGCATCTCAAGTTGTTCAAAAATAAGTTCATTATCAAAAGCATCCGGATGATCAAAATTAAATGCGGTGATATTTCTGTTACTCATATATTCTGCAGATTTATAATAATTATCCTGGGGGATAAAAAGAAAATCAGGTATAATTTCTGCTATTTTTTTAACAATGGTCGTTTTACCTGAACCGGATCCTCCGGAAATACCAATAATTTTTACTCCTTTCATATTTACCCCCGGGGAGCTTTTCCGGGATCAACCGGTTTTCCTTCTTTATATACAAAAAAATAGATTTTCGCGTTTTTTTCTATTGGGTCTATCCCCATTTTACCAATTTGCATACCGGGCTTTACAAAATCACCTACATTAACCAGGGTTTCCTCATTTCCCCCATAGGCAAAAATCAGCTTATCTTTCGTTTCTACCATAATAAGTTTCCCATACCCTCTGTACGGAGCTACCCATACAACCCTTCCGGAAGAAACAGAAACAATGCTGTCGCCTTTTTGTCCAAGAATTTCCTCTCCCCGCAACTTACCGGTTATTGCAATACGTTTTCCATTGTGAGGCCAAAGGAAACTATTTTTTTGTGTATTGTTTTTTATGGTGCTTTTATTTGTATCCACTGGTAAAGTAGGGACTATGGTAACTGAAGGTTTTTCCAAAACAGAAGGAACTTTAAGTCGCTCACCTATCTTTAGTGTATGAGTAAGATTAATTTTATTAATGTCGCAGAGTTCTTTAACACTCAAATGATATTTCACAGATATACCGTAAAGTGTATCACCTTTTTTAACGGTATAGACAGAAGGAATGCGTATAATGGTACCAATCTTTAAATTTTCCGGGTTTTTAATGTTATTATATGAAATAATTTCATTCACTGATATTTTATACTTCCGTGATATTTTGTAAAGAGTATCACCGGATTTCAAAATGACCGAAACCCCCTCAGCGGTGAGTGACATGGGGAAAATGAGGATAATGATCAAAAAGATAGCGTAATTAAATTTCATACTACTCTTTTCATAATCGGATATAGACACTAAAAACTAAACAAAACCGGATAAAAGGATCCGTTTATATACATTTAACATTTTTCGATCTGAGAGGATTCGAACATCCGATCTCTTGATCCCGAACCGCTATATAAACTCAAAATAGTGTTGTATCTGGCTTATACTGACTTATTACTCCATATACATGATTTACACAAGATGTCTTACACTATATTTTTATTGTATTTCAAAGAGTTTTACTGTTATTTTGTTAAAAATTAAACTTTTCCCCTCTTTAATTGCCTGGCAAATAACCATGTGTCTGAATATACCATATAAAAGAATTCAATAAAAGGGGCGCTCAAACTTAGCAACCCTAAAGGTTTAATTGGTTTGTAGACTTCCTCATAAAACTTTGTTCCCAATTCATTTATCCAGGCTCCACCTAAATTACCAGCAAAAGCTCCTCCCTTTGGCAAGCGAAGAAATCCTGTAATAGATAAAGAAGAAAAATACAAACCACTCATTCTTATCCAAATTTCTCTTTTATCATTTTTATCAGACGCATATGTATACTCATTTTTCAACTTATAAAAACTTTCTAAACACTCAAGACCATCATAGGGATGCATCAGTTCAATACTGTACATGATTTTATTATATTCATTGTGAGAAAAAATATTTTCAATAAAAGTCTTTCGAAACAGCTGTACCAATCCAAAGTGGTAAACAGTGGTTTTGTCAATTATTACAAAGCGATCGTGAGCTTTGGTAAATTCCCTGATGGTTATTTTCGGGTACTGACTTTTGTGTTTTTTCAAATCCTGTTTTAATACTGTTGAAATATTTTTAGTATAAATAGTTGCAGTTACTTTTTTCTTTCTTTTGGTAAGAAGCTGCAGAACTGTTTCATCAATATAGTTATCAATCGGCAGAATTGAATTCTTTGCAGATTTAATGAGATAAGCTGTAAAAACATAGGCATCAAAAATTTGTCCATTATAAAAAATACCTTGTTTGGGTTTAATACTTTTATCCTCAAGAGCTTTAAAAATTTGGTCAAATTTTTGGTCAGTTTCAATTTGTTTTTGTTCTACTTTATCCAGTCTTTGAAAAATACCGGCATTTACAGAGATAAATCTTTTCATTTCAACAAATGCATCAATAATTTGAATGCTTACTTCTATAGCGGTTTCGCTACGCAGAACAGCCAACAGCATAGAAACTACCTGTTCGTTAAAAACATACGGCAAATATCTTCTTCCTCCGTGTTCTCTTGAGCTGCCATTTTGGAACCTCAAGTTTTGTATAGTGGTAATTGTTTTAACCTGATTGTTATTACTCATCTTTCAACTCAACTTTAGCAAGATTCTCCAGAATTCTTTTATTCAATTCAGATTCCTCTTTCAGCTGTTCTTCGAACTCCGCCTTAAGTTTAGTAAACCTCTCATTAAAATCAAAATCATCTTCTTCATCAGCCAGTCCTACATAACGCCCGGGAGTAAGAACATAATCCAGCTTTTTAACCTTTTCTATGGAAGCAGAGTTACAGAAACCTTTAACATCTTCATAATCAGCCCCTAAATCCCCTAAAGGGGATCCTTTTTCTCCTCCTTTAAGCGGTTGGGAGGCTTCTTTTATTTTGTCAAGAACTGAATCCATATCATTAAATATTTCATTATTAGTAAATCTAATAACCTTATATCCCTCTTCCTTCAATATTTCTGTTCTTTTTGCATCTGCTTCTTTTTGGCTGTTATGTATTTCTCCATCAACCTCAACAATCAAAGCAGAATTAATTGAGCAAAAATCTACAATAAATTTATTAATTACGTGCTGCTGTCTGAATTTAATTCCGAGTTGTTTGTTTCTTAGTCTTTCCCATAATAATTTTTCTGCAGCAGTAGGATTCCCCCTCATTTCTTCAGCTTTTATCTTCAATTCTTTATATAAAGAAGGATTTGCAGAATGCAAAACTGAAGGAATTCTGTCTCCCCCTTTAGGGGGTCGGGGGGCTGCTTTCCAGTTATGATATGTTTCAGCAATCTTGCTAATATCTTCTTCCGAAAATTCACGAGTACGGCGATTGATCAAATGTCCCATATTTCGTGCATCAATAAACAAAATCTCATTGGTTCGGTTCTGGAAACTGCCGTTAGCCTTATTTCTGCTTAAAAACCATAAGCTGGCTGGAATCTGTGTATTTAAAAACAGCTTGGCAGGCATATTAACAATACAATCCACCATTCGAGCTTCAATAAGAGCTTTCCGAATATCCCCTTCACCGGAGGTTTTTGAAGTTAAAGATCCCTTTGCAATAACAAAACCAGCCTGACCGTTGGGGTTTAAATGATAAAGGAAATGCTGAATCCAGGCATAGTTGGCATTCCCTGCAGGAGGTACCCCATACTGCCATCTACCATCTTTTCTAAGTAAATCACCACTCCAATCACTGTCATTAAATGGTGGATTGGCAATAACATAATCTGCCTTTAAATCCTTGTGGTTATCATTTAAAAAAGAACCCTCGTTGTTCCAGTTTACCTGGGAACTGTCTATACCCCTAATAGCCAGATTCATTTTTGCAAGACGCCATGT
>CAYSXD010000092.1:0-8360 GCA_964434925.1 uncultured Spirochaetaceae bacterium | reverse complement strand
ATAAAACCGCGCTCATTCTGGGGAGCTTATCGGTTTACAAAATAAAAAAAGAAGAGACTCTGGGAATTCCTATTCCCAATGCTGCCGGCAACTGGGTTTCTGATGACCCTTTCAGGGCAACTGTCAGTTCAGAGTATACAGGAGAGCTGTTTATTGATCTTCCCTCCGGCGTAACCTCTTTCTATAATCCGGATACGAAAGAGGAACTGTGTGTGAGTGTTGCCGGAAACGAATACGAATATATCATGATCCGGCAATAGAGACACACGAATGTGTGCCTCTATTATACTATTTAACAACGATATTAACCAGTTTATCCGGGATGACAATTGTTTTAACAATTGACTTCCCTTCAAGAAGCGACTGTATCCGTTTATTTTCAAAAGCGAGTTTTTCTATTTCTTCCCGACCTGTTCCGGCAGGTAAATGAAGTTTAGCCCGTACCTTGCCATTAATCTGTATGACAACTTCAGCAGTATCCTCTTTTATTAAGTTTTCATCCCATGAGGGCCAGGTTTCATATGCAAGGGTATTTGAATGGCCGAGCTTTTCCCAGAGTTCTTCACCGAGGTGTGGGGCATAGGGAGCAAGAAGAAGAACAAACGGTTCCCATAGAGCGGTATATAGTTTTTCTTCTTTAAAAATACCATTGATAAATATCATCATCTGGGAAATTGCCGTATTAAATTCCAAATTTGACGTATCATGGGATACTTTCCTTATAGTCTGATGGAGGAGTTTCAGCAATATTGAAGGCGGATTTTCCCCTGTTTGTTTTCGCTCGGAAACCCGCCATACCCTGTCAAGAAACCGGTGTACTCCCGAAACTCCTTTTATGGACCATGGTTTTGATACCTGAAGGGGCCCCATAAACATTTCATACAGACGCATTGAATCAGCTCCGAAATTCTTAATAATATCATCAGGGTTTATAACATTACCGAGGGATTTGGACATTTTTACGCCGCCTTCTCCCAGAATCATCCCCTGATTAATAAGACGCTGAAAGGGTTCATCCGTATTAACAACGCCTATATCATACAGAACTTTGTGCCAGAACCGGGCGTACAGAAGATGCAACACCGCATGTTCAGCTCCGCCGACGTAGAGATCCACCGGCATCCAATAGTCAATTTTATCACGGGAGGTAAATTCTTTATCATTATGAGGGTCAAGATATCTCAGATAATACCAGCAGGACCCGGCCCATTGGGGCATGGTGTTTGTTTCGCGTTTTGCCGGTTTACCGCATTTGGGGCAGGGTACGTTGACCCATTCATCTATCCCGGCAAGAGGGGATTCTCCTGTTCCTGTGGGAGTGTAGCTTTTTACATCGGGAAGAGCAAGGGGGAGGTCCTTTTCCGCCAATGGAACAATGCCGCAGGAATTGCAGTGTACCAGAGGAATTGGTTCGCCCCAGTATCTCTGCCGGGAAAAAATCCAGTCCCGTAATTTATAGTTTACCGTTCCTTCACCAATCTTTTTTTCTTCCAGCCATGCTGTCATTTTTGCAATAGCTTCTTTTTTCCCCAGACCGTCAAGGAATCCTGAATTGACATGCACCCCTTCACCGGTATGCGCCTCTTCCCGTACGTTTCCGCCTTTAAGAACTTCCAGTATGGGGAGATTGAACTTGACGGCAAATTCCCAGTCACGGGTGTCATGGGCAGGTACTGCCATGATAGCACCGCTCCCATATGATATAAGGACGTAATCGGCAACCCATATGGGGATTTTTTCATCATTAACCGGATTTACCGCGTACGCTCCGGTAAAAACACCCGATTTATCCTTTGCCAGGTCCGTTCGCTCAAGGTCCGATTTCCTACTTGCCTGCGTTACGTATGTTTCAACAGTTTTCGATTGTTCAGGTGTGGTAATCTTCTCTACAAGATTATGTTCCGGAGAAAGGACCATATACGTTGCACCAAAAAGGGTATCCGGACGTGTAGTATATACCACTATATCCTCATTGCTGTCCGCAACCTTAAAGGTTACATTTGCTCCCTCGCTGCGTCCTATCCAGTTGCGCTGCATAGTTTTTATAGCTTCCGGCCAGTCCAGTTTATCAATATCATGAAGAAGACGTTCGGCGTAGTCTGTAATTTTAAGGATCCATTGCCGGATGTTTTTTCGAAATACGGGAGTATGACACCGTTCGCATTTTCCGTCTTTTACCTCTTCGTTTGCCAGGCCCGTTTTACATGAAGGGCACCAGTTAATAGGAGTCTGGGACTCATAGGCGAGTCCTTTCTCATACAGTTTAAGGAAGATCCACTGGGTCCATCGGTAATACTCCGGTGTATGGGTTGATACCTGACGGTCCCAGTCGTAGCTGAACCCGAGAGTTTTTATCTGTTTTGTAAACCGCTTTATATTGTCTTCCGTCGTTGCTTTCGGGTGTGTTCCTGTTTTTATCGCGTAATTTTCCGCAGGAAGTCCGAAAGAATCAAATCCCATCGGATGAAGGACGTTGTTTCCCGTCATTCTAAGGTACCGGCAGTAGATATCAGTTGCCGTGTATCCTTCCGGATGCCCTACGTGGAGTCCCTGACTTGAAGGATAGGGAAACATATCAAGAACATATTTTCTTTTTTGTTTCGGTACAGCGGGATCTTCCGAAACCTTAAAAGTTTTATTTTCTTCCCAGTACGTCTGCCATTTTTTTTCAATTATTGTAAAAGGGTATTTGTTCATGAAGGGATGATACCGGCAGAAAGGAAGTGAGTCAACGGGTTACTGCTGCATGATCCGGATGCAATACAGATAAACAGGAACATGGATGCTGCAGGCATTCGGAGTGTGTAATATTCTTGCGGTGATTAAGACCTGGCAGGAGGCTTGTTATGCGGACTTCACCCTATCACATCCGTAATAAATGGAAAATATCCGGTCAATACTCAAAATCACCGGCCCGGAATGTTAAGCAAGACGGAATTGATCCTGTTTTGCAATACCGATTCAATGGTAAAAACTCCGAAAGGCGTTTCAATTTTCTGCCCCCGGACTGGGATATTCCCCAGATACTCAATCAGATACCCCGCAAGTGTCCGGGCGTTCTTGTTATTTGGGATCTCACTTTCCAGCCTGTCATTTATGAACTGAACAGGAGTATCACCGAGGATACGGTAGGTGCCCGGATTAACTTTTGAGATTTTTTCCAGACCCTTTTCCTCATTTTCGTCGTACAATTCCCCGAAAAGCTCTTCAGTTACATCCTCCATCGTAACAATTCCGGACAACCCCCCGTAACCGTCTACAATAACGGCAATATTAAGTTTCTCATTTTTAAAAATAGAAAAAAGCTCATTCACCTTACGATTTCCGGAGACAAAAAGGGGCTTTACCATAATATCGGTCAACGGTAAATAATCTTCATTTTTCCCCATGCAGGTAACAATATCCTTAAGCAGGACTATACCTACAATATCCTCCGGGTTTTCATGAAAGACGGGTATTCTGGAGAAGCCCTTTTCCGTAATGCTGTCAATAGCCTGTTTTATTGTCAATGACTTATCAAGACTGAATACCTCTCTCCGATGGGTCATAATTGCCTGAATGGGGGTATCATTAAATCTGAAGACATTCTTTACCATTTTGGATTCATACGATTCCACGACACCCTCGTTTTCCGCCAGACGCATCATATAGAGAATTCCGTCCAGTGAGACACTCTTTTTCTTTTCTCCCTGAAAAAGGAGCATGAGAAGAGAACTAATGAAACCAATGAGTTTAATAACAGGAAGAAGGATAAAAGTGAATATTCTGATGAAATAAACCATCGCAAGGGTTATTTTTTCATTATGAATAATGGCAATCTGTTTTGGAGTCACCTCGGCAAATATCAATATAACAAGGGTAAGAATACCGGTGGAAAGTCCAATGGCACGACTGCCGAATTTTTCAATGGTTATATGGGTTGTAATGGCCGACGCAGCAATATTTGCAAGATTGTTTCCAATAAGAATTGCCGTCAGGACAGTATTTGTTTTATTAACAAGTTTCTTTAGGAGTTTACCCCGGCGGCCCTTTTTTGAAGCTATTTCTTCAATCTGCACTATGGATAGAGATACAAAAGCAGTTTCCGTCGCGGAAAACACTGCGGAGAAAAGGAGTAACCCGGCCAGTATACCTATTTCAGGAATCATGATGCCGGCTGTGAGGTGAAAAATCGTTCAGGAAGAGGATCATCGTCCATGCATTCAGAATACCGTAAAAAGTAAGGTTAATCAAGGCTGGCAATGTTTGATTGCCGTTTGTGAAATTATTTTGTATATTTCTTTTATATTTAACGAAAACACTAAATTGAACAGGAGTTGTTATGTCCAAAAAGAAATTCAAAACTGAAGTATCCCAACTGCTTCATCTGATAATTCATTCTCTCTATTCTCATAAAGAGATATTTCTGAGGGAACTTATTTCAAATTCATCGGATGCTCTGGATAAGCTGAAATATCTTACACTTACCGATGATACTTTTAAGAAACTGAAGTTTGATCCTTATATTGAAATTACTTTTGATGGAAAAGATAAAAAAACACTCACTATTAAAGATACCGGAATTGGTATGAACGCGGATGATCTGGATACCCAGTTAGGCACCATTGCCCGGTCAGGGACAAAGAGCTTTCTTAACAATCTTTCCGGTGACGCTAAAAAGGATTCCTCTCTCATAGGACAGTTTGGTGTCGGTTTTTACTCCTCCTTCATGGTTGCCGATAAAGTTGAGGTACTTACAAAAAAAGCAGGTGAGGACAAGGCATGGTTCTGGGAGAGTGACGGACAGAATGCCTACACGGTAAAAGAAGCCGAGAAAGAATCGTATGGAACGGAAATTACCCTGTATCTGAATGATGAGGGCAACGAATACGCTTCCAGATGGGAACTGGAAAGTCTTATAAAGAAGTATTCGGATCACATCGGGTTCCCCATCTTTTTGGAATATGACGACACGGAATATGAAGGCGAAGGGGATGATAAAAAAGAAAAAACCGTTCATAAGAGAGACCAGGTCAATAAAGCCTCGGCACTCTGGAAACAGCCCAAGTCGTCTTTAAGTGATGAAGACTACAATGAGTTTTATAAAACCATAAGCCACGATACGGATGATCCGCTTTTGTATGTTCATACAAAGGCTGAAGGAACGCAGGAGTATACAACCCTCTTCTATGTACCTAAAAAAGCACCGTTCGATATGTTTCAGGCAGATTACAAACCGGGGGTAAAACTGTATGTAAACAGAGTCTTTATTACTGATGATGAAAAAGAACTGATGCCGGTATACCTGCGTTTTTTACGGGGTATAATTGATTCCGAGGATCTTCCGTTAAATGTGAGCAGGGAAATACTCCAGCATAACAGAGTCCTTTCAAGTATTAAAAGTGCTTCCGTTAAAAAGGTATTTGGAGAACTCAAGAGCCTTTCTGAAACCAATCAGAAAAAATATGAGGAATTTATTGAGCAGTATAACCGTCCGCTGAAAGAGGGGCTTTATTCTGATTTTGCCAACAGGGATACACTGCTTGAACTGGTGCGTTTTAAATCAACCGAGGTGGAAGGGTACACGAGCCTTGCCGCGTACAAGGAACGGATGAAAGATGACCAGAAAGCTATCTACTATGTAACGGGAGATAATGAGGACACTCTGAGGAATTCTCCTCTTATTGAAGGGTACGTTAAGAAAGGCTTTGAAGTTCTTATTATGAACGATGAAATTGATGAAATTGTTATTCCGTCTATTGGTAAGTATAAGGACACAGATCTTAAATCGGTTAATAAAAGCGGAGCAGCGGATGACCTTAAAACCGAACAGGACAAGGAAGCTGAAAAAGAGATAGAGCCGGTTATTAAAAAAATTAAAGATGCTCTTGGCGAAAAAGTTAAGGATGTCGTTATTTCCAGCAGATTGAGTGATTCTCCCTCCTGTATAGTAGCGGATGAAAATGATCCTACCGTGCAGATGCAGCAGATGCTCAAGGCTATGGGGCAGAAGGAAATACCCGATTTTGTTCCTATTCTGGAAGTTAATCCCGACCATGAGATAGTAAAGAAACTTTCCTCCGTCGATGATAAAGATTTTATTTCCGATGTCAGTTTTATGCTTTTGGAACAGGCAATGCTTATGGAAGGGGCGGAACTTAAAAAACCCGCTGACTTTGTAAAACGCCTGAACCGGGTTCTTTCAAAAGCTCTGTAGTCTTTACCACAGCTGCAGCCGCCTTCTCTCAGCCTGAGTAAAGGTGGTTGTTGGTTTTTGTTTTATCATGTATTAAGAGGGTGAAGAGATAGTGAGCCTTGACGCGGGAGGTACGATGTTCTAAATTTACTCTATGAAACTTCGGATATTCGATTATCTTTCTATTGTTATTTCTCTGGTGATTATTGCATTCGTTTCTGTGGCGGTATATGGTAAAAATGGAAAAGCACAGACAGTAACCATTAATGCTTCGGGAAAGTCTTACGTGTATATGCTTGATACCGATAGAACGGTAGATGTCCCCGGTCCGCTGGGAAAGACAGTAGTAAAAATTGAGAATTCAACTGTTTTTGTAACCAGCTCCCCCTGCAGGGACAAACTCTGCATATTGGCTCCTCCTCTTAAAAAGGCCGGTGAATGGAACGCCTGTATGCCGAACAGGGTTTTTATCCGCATAGCCGGTTCAAAAGATGAAAAACTGGACAGTTTGAGTTATTAAGTATTTTACAAGTCCCTTTGAATTTATAGTATTGGATATCTTGCGGAGCAGTGCAATATCGGTTACCGTAATTGACCCTGCCCTTTCTGACCTAATGCAGCAGATACCCCATGGCAAAGTCCCGGTAGAGCTGGCTGGAAAGCCATTTTTTTGACTTCGGGGAACCCCGCATCCGAATGGGATCGTTCAGAATTATCTTTTTCCCGTCGATTATTTCGTAGTATTTGTCCGGTTTAAAAAGGTTCATCTTTGCAAGTATTATTCCTTTGCGGTAGTTTTCGTGTATGTACTCAACGGTGCCTGTTTTATCAACATTCACAACCATTCCCATATGTGTCAGGTAGTCGTCCGGTTTCCCGTTTTTGTTTTTGTCGTACGTATTGTCCCAGAAAATAATATCTCCGGGAGCAGGCAGTTTTGTTTTATACAAAAGCCCCTCATGTTTAAGAAATTTGTATATACGTTCAGTCCCGCCGCCGGTATATTTTGGAAAATCACGGGTAAGATCTATTCCCGCGTACCAGTAAATGGCCATAACGGTGCCTGAACAGTCATGACTGAATGATTTCCCTTTTACAAAAATCTTTTCCGCACCAATGAGCCGTTTCGCTTCTTTTACAAGAAGCTTCTGTGTCCTTGAAAGCTCCTTCCCTGAATTCCCGGAGGGTTTTTCAGCCGGAGTAGGTGCTTTTGCTTCCCGTTCAGGAATGGTGGCGCAGGAGGAAAAAAGAATTGCAATGAACAGGGCAGACAGATACGGTATTATTCGTGTGTATACCGGCTTCCGTGTCTCTGTTTGTATTCCATGTTTTTCTATCATTATTCCTGCCGTTTTCCTGTACCCACAAGGTATATTTCAAAGGATTCCTTTCTGCTGGCTTTTGGTTTAAAGAGTTTAGCCCGGACAAACTCTTTTTTCACGATTGAAAGAAGTTTCTGTTCCTCTCCCCCCTGAAAAATCTTTACAACAAGATTCCCTCCTGGAGAAAGAAGCGTGTGTGCTGTTTCAATAACTTTCAACGCAAGCGTGTAGGATCTTCCCGTATCTACCGTTCTGTTCCCCGTTGTAGAGGGAGCAGCGTCGCTGATGACAGCATTGTAGGGTCCTCTCTGCGCTGCGGCAGTTTTGAACTCTTCTGAAAAAGCATCTCCCGGAAAAAAATAAAGATTTTCAGGATTAATATCCGGATGGAGCGGTTTTAAATCTACCGCGGTAACAGATCCCTTCCCTTTCAGCAGCCGGGAGACATAGAGGGTCCAGCTGCCGGGGGCCGCACCGATATCAAGGACATTTCCCTGCCGGGGAATGACGCTGAATTTCTGCTGAATTTCCTGCAGTTTATAGACTGACCGTGCCGGATATCCTTCCTTTTTTGCAAGCAGCGCGTAGTGATCCGGTTTATCCCTCATCTTGACATTTCCTTCGGCATGGTGAATCCTGCCTTTATGGATTTTGAGTATCAGTATAATCGTAAACTGCAAAAAATTGAAGAAGAAATTTTCAAAGCTTTCCCGGAGGAGGCAGACCTGCCATGGATTCGGCGTGTCTCGGGAGAAGCGGCCCCCGGAGGGCGTCCCGGGGATTATACCGCGTTCTGCAGACCGGCCAGGGAACTGCTTCTCAGGGGAGGAAAGCGCTGGCGTCCTGTCATGATGCTGCTTTCC
>CAYSXD010000091.1:0-8410 GCA_964434925.1 uncultured Spirochaetaceae bacterium | reverse complement strand
CAGTCTTACCGGACAAGAAAGATTTCCCCTATACTATCAGGATTGTTTCTGAAATATTGGAATCTAATGGTTCCTCATCTATGGCAACAGTTTGCGGAGGAACGCTTTCTCTTCTGAATGCCGGAGTACCAATTAAAAAACCCGTTGCCGGAATTGCTATGGGACTTATTACTGATGGTAATAAATTTGTTGTATTAAGTGATATTCTTGGCGAAGAAGATCATCTGGGTGATATGGACTTTAAAGTAACCGGAACCCGGGAAGGAATTACCGCGTTTCAAATGGATATAAAAATTGCAGGAGTCAGTTCTGAAATAATGGCAAAAGCTCTTGATCAGGCTCACAGAGGTAGAATGCATATACTTGAAATTATGAATAAAACCATAGATAAACCTCAGGAATCATTATCCGAATATGCTCCGAAAATAATAACTTTTTCAATACCGGAAGATAAAATAGGGCTTATTATTGGTCCCGGCGGAAAAAATATAAAAGGTATCGCGGAAAAAACCGGTGCTGATATTAACATTGAAAATGATGGTAAAATACTCATTTATGGAAAATCAAAAGAAAGCAGTGAAAATGCTGAAAATATGATTCACAGTATGCTTGAAGAACCGGAACCCGGAAGGATTTATACAGGGACAGTAAAGAAAATTGTTGATTTTGGTGCTTTTATTGAAATTTTACCGGGAAAGGAAGGGCTCTGCCATATTTCAAAATTATCCCGACAACGTGTTTCAAAAGTTTCCGATGTATTGGAAATGGGGCAGACCATTAAAGTTAAACTTTTGGAAGTTGATCGTATGGGTAGATTAAATTTGAGTTATATCGATGCACTGGAAGCTGAAGAAAAGAAATAGTGACTGGTTTTTCTATGCAAAAAATAATTATTCATGGAAAATTTAAGGCTGGTGGAATACCGAAGTATTCCTCAGCCTATGCTTCCGGAGCAGACATAAAAGCAGATATTAATAAAGATATAGTGTTGTTACCTGGAGAAAGAGTACTTGTCCAAACAGGTATTTTTCTTGATATACCTGATGGATTTGAAGCACAGATTCGTCCACGATCCGGTCTTGCTATAAATAATGGTGTTACTATTCTTAATTCACCAGGAACTATTGACAGTGATTATCGTGGAGAAATTAAAATAATTCTTATAAATCTTGGAAAAATTTCTTTTACTATTAAAAAGGGTGATCGAATAGCTCAAATGGTATTTTCACCTGTGATTCAGGCAGAATTTATTGAGAAAAAAGATCTTTCTGTCACTGGACGCGGAGAAGGCGGGTTTGGTTCTACAGGATTAGAATAGTGTATTCTACCATTCGTAAGTATCTTGTTTATGAATTTATTTTTTCTTTTATTGTCGCGTTCCTTTTTTTCTTTTTTATTTTTTTTGTAAATCAACTACTTCTTTTAGCAGAAGAGATTCTGTTAAAAAATGTATCCTTAAAGAATGTTTTTCTTATTATTTTATATTCACTTCCCTCGATTACGTCTTTTACATTTCCTTTTGCCTCATTGGTTGGTGCTCTCATGGCAGTAAGCAGGTTATCAGCGGATAATGAAATACTTGCATATCAGGCTTCAGGTATACGCTATAGAACCTTATTGTTTCCCTTTTTAATTGTAGGGGTTATTCTTTCTTTATTTTCATTTATTACTAACGATTATTTTTTACCCGTCAGTACTCTTAAATTCAGCAAATTATACAGGGAAATACTTTATTCCACACCGGAACTTGAACTTCAATCCAATTCTATTAAAAAATATCAGAATACTACACTCATAGCGGGAAAAGTAGAGGGTAAGTTAATAAAAAATCTTGTTATAATTGATAAAACTTCAAAGAATGATAAACGTATTATTACCGCAAAATATGCTGAAATTGTTCCAAGTTCGATTCAGAAAGGTATTTCCTCAATTGAGCTTCATAACATTTTGAGTATCACTCCCGAAAATAAGCAAAGAAGTAAATTTAATTATTTCCACTCGGATAAAATGATTTATAACATAATTTTAAAATCTATTTCTTTTTCATTAAAATCATTATCCCCGCGTGAAATGAGTTCAAAAGATATTTACACATCAATCAGAATAAAAGAAAAAAAACAGAAAGAAAAAATAAAACAAAATCTATTTCAGATAAAATCCCTCAAAAAAACACTTTCCAACGAATACATTGACATGATTAAAGACAACACGAATAA
Organism: uncultured Spirochaetaceae bacterium; assembly: GCA_964434925.1. Classification (GTDB taxonomy): domain Bacteria; phylum Spirochaetota; class Spirochaetia; order B11-G9; family B11-G9; genus S145-15. Next base: position 6,194 of record CAYSXD010000091.1, on the reverse strand, counting down.
TGCAATTATTAAAAATACTTATAAACGTTTAAATAAGCTAATACATAAAACATTTTTTGACCGAAGTCTTCAAATTTACAAATTGGAATTCTATAAAAAATTCTCCATTGCATTTGCCTCGTTGATTTTTGTATTTTTTGCATTCCCTCTTAGTTTATTCAGTAGAAAAAGCGGCCGTTCCCTGGGCTTTGGCATTGGATTATTTATTTCAATTCTCTACTGGAGTATGCTTTTTGCAGGACAAACGTTAGCCATCAGAATGGATATCCCCCCGTTTATTGCCATGTGGGGCCCCAATATTCTTATCCTTATTTTGGGATCACTTTTAATGATAAAAAGGTATAGAAGATGAAAGATCTTGATCGTATGCTGCTTTTTTCATTTGTAAAAATATTTTGCATCTCTATTTTATTTTTTATTTTTATTCTTGAACTCGTTGATCTTTTTAGTAATTTATGGCGTTATATTAATAATGATGCGCATTTACTAAGTATTCTTAAAATTATGTACTACTTTCTTCCTAAATGTATAATTTATTCAATTCCGCCGGCATTACTTTTTTCTGTTTCATTTACACTCGGTTCTTTCTATGCTGATAATGAACTCATTGCGGTATTTGGATCAGGTATTTCATTATATCGATTTACTTTTCCTTTAATTATTACCGGATTATTACTGAGTATTTTTAGTTTTTATTTTAATGATACTATTGTCATAGATTATTATAAACAAAAATTAAAACTTACGAACTATTTACTCGGACGTACAGAATCATTCAATAATACCAATGTTACCATTATTGGAAAGAATCATTGTATTTATGATGCGCGTTACTATAATGATTCTTCCAGAACACTATCTGGTCTAACTGTTATAATAATGGATAAGAAGAACAATTTCAAAAGCAGAATTGAGAGTGATTGGGCTGTTTTTAAAAATGGACGATGGGAAATGCATAAAACCCGGATATTTACTTTCAATAAAAAGGATAATTCAATTACGGAAAGTTACAGGGACCTGTATCTGGATGAACGTATATCCGAACAACCTGATACATTTAAACGGAAGATAAAGAATATATCTGAATTAAGAGCCGGTGAAGCAAAAATAAGACTTCGGTCTATTAAAAAAGCGGGATTATCTTCGTATCGTAAATTACTCACCGGGTATTATGTGCGGTTTTCTCTTACTCTTACACCATTAATTGTCGTTTTATTTTCATCCGCAATAGGAGGAAGGTTCAAAAAAAATGTTCTGCTTATGAGCCTGCTTGCAAGTTTAAGTATTTCAGTTATATACTATGTTTTCCAGATGATTCTTGTTCTCTTTGCCAAACAGGGATACATTCCTCCCATTACCGGTGCATGGGGTACTTTTATTATTTTTTTTCTTATTGGAATCCTTCTTTTTCGAAATGCCAGAACATAAAGCCGGAGAAAATATGATTTTTACACTACTTTCAAAAGACATCAATTCACGTGCACGCACGGGAATTCTCAGTCTGCCTCACGGAGCCGTACAAACTCCCGCTTTTATGCCGGTTGGAACAAACGGTACCATAAAAGCGGTTCATTACGAGACTGTGGAATCTATGGGCTACAACCTTATTCTTGCAAATACATATCATCTTTATCTACGACCTGGTATTGACGTTATTAAAAAATACGGAGATCTACATAAATTCATTTCGTGGAATCAAAATATTCTGACAGATTCCGGAGGATTTCAGATTTTCTCTCTTGCCCCGTTTCGCAAAATAAGAATGGAAGGAGTACGTTTTCGCTCTCATATTGATGGTTCATATCATAATTTATCCCCTGAAAAAGTTGTTGAGATTCAGGAAATACTTGGAAGTGATGTTCAGATGGCACTTGATGTGTGTACTCCTCCCGATATTACCTATAAAAAAGCACTGGAAGCTCTTGATATAACCACTCATTGGGCAAAAAGGGCTAAAAAAAGATGGCTCACTACGGATGAATCTTATAGAGGTTTATTATTCGGCATTATTCAGGGAAATTTTTATAAAGATCTTAGGAAAAAAAGTACCGAGGAAATACTTTCCCTTGACTTACCCGGAATAGCTATTGGGGGCCTTTCTGTTGGTGAACCGGTTAAAAAATTCTTTGATTATTTATCATATAGTGCTGAAATGCTGCCGGAAACGAAGCCCCGTTATCTTATGGGAATTGGTACTCCCGATTATATTCTATCTGCTGTAGAAAATGGGATTGATCTTTTTGATTGTGTATATGGAACAAGAATTGCACGGAATGGTTCGGTATTTACCAATAAGGGCCTTATAGCTTTGAAAAAAGCTATCCATAAAAACAACAGCGGCCCTATCCAGGAAGGATGTACCTGCCGTGCATGTACCAGGTATTCCCGTGGTTATCTGCGACACCTTTTTAAAACCGGGGAAATACTTGGGCCAATGTTAGCCACTGAACATAATCTGCACTTTCTTAAAAACTTTATTAACAGTATTCAAAAAAGTATAGAAAACAATTCTTTCACAGTTTTTAAAAAACAGTTCTTAAAAACATATAATAGAGAATAGGGAATTATGAAAAAAGAACAAAGTATACAAAAAACCTCTACAACAACACTAGTTGTTATGCTCAGTACATTTGTATCAAGGTTACTCGGCTTTATAAGAATTGCCGTAATATCAGCTGTTTTCGGAGCATCGGGTAAAGCTGATGTAATAAACTTAACTTTTGCCATACCGAATAATTTAAGAAAACTACTTGCGGAAGGAGCTTTATCCTCTGCGTTTATTCCTGTTCTTTCCGAATCGATTGTTTCTTACGGAACACATGATAATCGTACAAAGTTAATGGTACGCTCAATTGTTACGTTTCAAATGATTATTCTTATTCCGCTCAGTATTCTATCCATTATTTTTGCCAGACCACTTATAGAACATGTTTTAACTCAATTTCATGATCCACAACAGATAAGACTTTCAGTTTCCCTGCTACGGTTTTTTATTAATTATCTTATTTTTATTTCAATAAGCGCCGTTATGATCGCGGTATTAAACAGTAGTGGTCATTTCTTTATTCCTGCTGTCACACCTATCCTCTTTTCCCTGTCAGTGATTGCTTCAATACTCATTCTTTATAAATATATTGGTATTTATTCAATGGCTGTCGGAGTTCTTTTTGGAGGTCTTTTCCAGATTATTTTTCAATATCCGCTTTTTTCCAAACTCGGGTTTGACTTGAAACCATCTGTAAACTTTAATGACCTGCAATTTCGCAGAATCCTTAAACACTGGATTCCTGTCCTTGCAACCTCTTCTATTTTCACAATCAATCAGCAGATAGCTTTTCTGTTTGCTTCAGGCCTGGAAGCAGGGAGTACTTCGGCATTGACAAATGCTCTTGTCTTCTGGCAGCTGCCTTTTGGTATTTTTTCGGCCTCTATAACAACAGTGTTATTTCCAAAAATGAGCAGACAGGTAACAGCTGGGGACAGGAAAGGGTTGAGGGAAAGTATCAGCATTGGCTTAAAGATGCTTTTTTCTCTTCTTATTCCTTCTGCTTTTGTTCTTGCTCTATTTGGAAAATTAATTATTGCTTCAGCACTTCAAAGGGGACTCTTTACTGTCGATAATACATCTATGACTGCTATGGTACTTTCAGGTTATGCTTTAGGGCTTTTTAGTGTTGGAGGCTTTAATTTTCTCCTTCGGTTTTACTATGCTTCAAAAAACTTTAAAACTCCTTTTATTATTGCTGTTATTGTATGCAGTGTGGACATTCTTCTTTCACTTTATCTAAAAGGAACAAGTCTTTCAGTAACCGGATTAGCATTGGCAAATTCAATTGCTTTTACACTGGGTTTTATAATTCTCTATATATTTATCAGAATAAAAATGGAGAACCTATTTACCAAAAACCTCATAAAAACCATGATTAAGGTCTTTATTTCTGTTCTTCCTGCAATAATTATTTCTCTTGTTTTTAATAAATATCTGGGAAATACATGGCGTAGCGGGAGTACCTTTTATAATTTTTTCTTTCTTTTTATACTTTCCCTGGTATGGATACTATCAACACTCGGTATGTATAAACTTACAAAAAATGAAATATTTACTTTCTTAAAAAGGAAAAAAGAAAAAAAATGACCCGAAAAATATTTAGTATTATTTTTATTTTCCTCTATTTGGCAATTATTATTAATGCTGAGGATAAAAAATCACCAAAAAACACAATAAAACAGCAAAGGACCGAAGTCATCCAATATGGAATAGATTCTGAAATTATAGAATTAATAAAAACACTCAAGAAAGATAATAACAGTGATTTTAACCAGGACCTGTTTACCTTATTAAAATCAACACATAATGTAAATCTTGAAAGTAAAATTGTTGATCTCTATTCCCGGGAGAAAGATCCACTTGCGGTGAATTTTGTTTTCAGTGAAATCAAGGGCAACTACGATCTATCAAATGAGATACTAACACAGTTTATATCATACATATCAGCCTACCAGACTCCCAATATTACTAAATATTTTAAAACCTTAATATTTCATCAGGATCAATCTATTTCAAATGCTGCAATCGACGCTATAGGCAAATCAAAAGATGAAAAGTATGGGAAACCACTTCTTGACTTACTTGACAATTTATCTACACCTGATACACAAAAAATTCACTTAATTGGAGCTCTCGGAAACCTGAAATATACAAAAGCTGTAGATTCCATTTCCAAATATCTAACAAAGGATTATACCGACAATCGCTCTTTAAAATGGAAAGCATGCAGTGCTCTTGGAAAAATAGGGAGCAAAAAGAGTCTTCCTGTATTAACCGGTCTTTTCTCTGATCCTGATCCTTATCTTCGCAATTATGCAATAGAAGCTCTTCAGCATTTTCCATCAGAACAAACAGAGAACCTTATTATCCAGGGTTTACGAGACTCATCCTGGAGAGTTCGTGTGAGCTCTGCTAAAAGTCTTGGTAAACTAAAAAGTCTGAAAGCGGTTCCAATTTTAATCTATAAAGTTAAGAAAGATCCGGACATTAAGAATGTTCGTAATGCATCAATAGAATCACTTGGCGAGATAAAAGGAGTAAAAGCCTTGTCCTTTTTACGAAAGCTGCTGCTGGATGAAAAAGCTAATGGAATGAATAGAACAACCGATGTTTCAGTTTTAATAAAAGATGACTTATCCGGATCTTTACCTGCGTTAAAGAAATTGATTGAGAATGAATGGGATAAAACATCATCACCGCTTCTCGATTACACATGCAAGTTATTATCCAAAGAAAAAAATACAAAACTAAAAGTTTTATATTTAAAGATGCTTGATTACTCTAAAACGCTTAATTTAAAAATATATGGACTTCGCGGAATTAAATTAAATAATTTCACCAGTCTTAAGGGGAAAGTAAAAAGCTTTACGACAGAAAAGTATCCTGAGCAAATTAAAAGAATTGCTCAGGATACTTTAGACTCGCTTAAGTAATCAATAAGTAAAATTTGGAGTTCCGGGCTTATCAATAAGATGGAGTATACGGTTTATTTTATCCAATGGAGAGATCCATTCACGAAGTTCCAGGTTAAAAAAATGATTATCATAAGAACGCAACCCGATGATTTTATTACTTAATAAAATTTTATCTGAAGTAATTGCAGGAAAATATTCTTTTTTTATAATCTTAATATATAAGACAGTATTTTCCATAACTATTTCCGCGATATGTCCATCCATAGAATGGACAAAAATAAGAAAATCATCCGTATGAGCACCTCCAAGAGAACAAACCGTCCCATTTTCAAACCAGTGGATGTTTCTTAAACCGATTCTTCGATTCTGTGTATCAACAATAAGTTCATAAGCTTTTCTTCCTTTCTCTGCTTTACTCCAGCGTGTAATATCCTTCCTGTGCATTTTTGAAGGAGATACATTCTTTTTTTGATAGGCAATTCTAGTAATCTCTTCCAGGTTTAATTCTTTATCAGGCTTACTTTCTTCTTTCCTGTTATATACCGGATAAATTCTATTTTCTTCTTTTTCTTTTTGATACATCATGACTGATTCGGCCGGTTTCACGTTTTTTACGAAATACTTTTTTATTATGATAAGAAACAGAAGTAAAATAAAAATCGTAATAAGGGTTAATAAAATTATTTTTACAATCCCACCATTTAAAAAAATATTATGAGTTGCTCCGGCCA
>CAYSXD010000090.1:0-8462 GCA_964434925.1 uncultured Spirochaetaceae bacterium | reverse complement strand
GATTTTCCTGTCTTGTATGCTATCGGGAGGGACGGTATTGCACAGGAAACCCTTGAAAAACCGGGGGAAAATATACATATTCTTCTGGATAAAATTGTAAAGGAATTACCGGGACCCAGGTATAAAGAAGGTGAACCTTTTCAGATGCTCGTATCTGATCTCAGCTATTCTGATTACCTTGGAAGACTTGCAATCGGAAAAATTATTAACGGACAGATAAAAGCGGGAGAAAACCTTGTATGTGTGAACAGAGAAGGTATTCCACTTCCCCTGAAAGTATCAAAACTGCAGACGTATAACGGTATGGGACTTAAGGAGATTACAACTGCCGATGCCGGAGAAATTATTGTACTCTCAGGGATTGAAGACGTACACATAGGCGACACAATCTGTTTTAAGGACCGGCATAAGGCTTTGCCCCGGATCACTGTTGATGAACCAACGGTTTTTATGAAATTCTACCGGAATACTTCCCCTTTCGCAGGGCTTGATGGAAAGCTCGTCCAGCCTAAGAAAATTGAAGACAGACTCATAAAAGAGACTCTCATGAATGTTTCCATGAAAGCCCATCCGTCAGAGGATGGCGAAGGATGGGTTGTGAAGGGCAGGGGAGAACTGCAGATGGCCATCCTTATAGAAACAATGAGACGGGAAGGTTTTGAGATTTCTGTCGGAAGACCACAGGTTATATTTAAAACAAAAAATGGTAAACGCCAGGAACCGATGGAACATGTCTATATAGACTGCGCCAATGGATTTTCAGGTATTGTTACCGAAAAACTTTCAAGAAGAAAAGGAAGACTTGTCACAATGAGCAGCGGAGAGACCGGAAGAATCCGCCTGGAATTTAAAGCTCCAGCTCGCGCGCTTATTGGTTATCGTGATGAGTTTCTGACAGATACGAGAGGAACAGGATTAATGAATACTTCTTTTGCCGGTTACGAGGATTATCTTGGGGATTTTGCAAGACGATTTTCAGGAAGCCTTGTTGCAGACCGGGAAGGAAATTCTGTCCCTTACGCTCTGTTCAATCTGGAGCCGAGAGGGACACTCTTTGTTAAGCCGGGGGATAAAGTCTATGAGGGTATGATAATTGGAGAACATAATCGTGAGAATGACTTGAATGTGAATCCTACAAAGACTAAAAAACTGTCAAACATGAGAGCATCAGGAAAGGATGATGCGGTTATTCTTACACCGATTCTTCCAATGACTCTTGAAAGAGCTGTACAGTTTATTAAAGATGATGAAATAGTAGAGATAACTCCGAAAATTATTCGTATTAGAAAAATCTATCTGGGAGCTCAGGAGAGGAAGAGGCAGGTTAACTATGAAAGGTCGCAATCTCGTTAAAGAACTCATGAAAGAATATAATCTTTCGATTGATGATATTCGCTGGTATCTCTCATCCATGATGATGGAAAAAATTCTATCATTAAAAGCAGCACCGGAAGAACTTACAAAATATATATGGTCGGGACAACTTGATACAGATCTGTATAATATGGAAGAAACGTATCTGAATGAAATAGAAGATTCATTCGAGAGCAGTCGTGCGGATGAATCTTCAATACGTGAGCAGTTTGCTGAAGCATCAGCTCGGAAATGTACCAGATTTTAATTTTGAAATAAAATCATTAAAGCTTATAGCTTTTGAAAATAAATACCCCTGTAACAGTGTGCATTTCTTATCTCTAAAGAAATCCCGTTCCTTTGTTCCCTCAACTCCCTCTGCAATTACATCAAGATTGAGGCTTTCTGCCAAATTTAATATAGCTTTGACAACTTTCATGTTTATTGGATCAAAAAGTTTTTGTACAAAGGTAATGTCAACCTTTAAACAGTCAATTGGCATTCTGGAAAGGTAACTGAGAGATGAATATCCAGTCCCGAAATCATCAAGCACAAACTGTATCCCGGAATACTGTTCTTTTAAAACATTAATGACATTAATTACCTTTTCAGGAGTTTTCACAATACTTGTTTCCGTTATTTCAATATGAATATTTTTCGATTCTACACAGGTACGCTGTATAACTCTCAGGATATGTTCGGCAAGATCAGGTTGATTAAACTGTTTGGCCGAGAGGTTAAAGCTAATAAAAAGATTTTCCCAACCACTGTTATTCAACCGGTAAAGGTCCCTACATGCCTGTTCCATAATCCATATACCCAGCGTATTGATTAGACCGCTTTCCTCCGCAATGGGTATAAATTTCGAAGGTGAAATCAGCCCCTTTTCAGGGTGAAACCAGCGGGACAGAGCTTCCGCACCTTTTACTGTCCCGTCGGGAGTAACTATCGGCTGATAATAAAGCTGGATTTCATTATTTGTGATTGCGTTTTTAAGTCCCTGTTCTATGTCCCAGTGTTCCTGTGCTTTCGTGTTCATCTCAGTGTGAAAAAAAACAAAGCGGTTTTTCCCGTTATTCTTGGCGCTGTACATAGCAAGATCCGCGTTTTTTACCAGTTCCGAAACGGTGTTGCCATCATCAGGAATTATTGCAATTCCAATACTGACGCCGAGGGATACAACGGTATTAACACCAAAGCTCTCAAGATAGTATGGTCTTTTTATTTCATTAAGTATATTCTGTGCAATGAGAGAAGAACCGTTTTTCGTTTTTAAATTCTGTATCAGAATAACAAATTCATCCCCCCCAAACCGGTAAACAGAGTCGGATTCACGTACACTCCCCCTGATTCGTTTTGCCGTGTGAATGAGCAGTTTATCTCCAAAATCATGGCCAAAGGTATCATTTACCTGCTTAAACCCGTCAAGGTCCAGGAAAAACAAGGCAGAATGAATCTCTGTTTCATTCTTTTGCTGCAAAATTTCCTCAGTATCAATAGTAAAGAGATCTCTGTTGCCCAGACCGGTTAATTTATCATGAAAAGCCAGATGTTTTAACTTGCGCTCTGTGGTTTTTCTCTGTGCTATATCTCTTATAATACAGGTTACGGAACGGCCTCTGTAATTTCTGGAATTACCAAAAGATATTTCAATAGGAGAAACTCCTCTGTTTTTATTTTTCCCAAGGGTTTCGATAGTATTCTTTAAACCGGATTTATCTCTGTCTTTAAAATCGATCACAAAATATTTTAGAAATTCATCCTTATAATGTGTAAAAGCAGACCGTGGGAAAAGAATGCTGAAAGGTTTTCCAACAAGTTCATCTCTTCTGTAACCAAAAATTGGTTTTACAGCCGAATTTGCAAATATAATTGTCAGGTTTTCATCAAGACGGATAATTACTTCTGACAACGTTTCAGATAAAGCATCGTAATTATTTGCACTCTCCTTCAGTTCTTCCATCAAATCATTATTCTGGATAAGCCGTCGGATAACAGCAAGGAAGACCATATTCCCCCCGCGGTAAATGGGAACAAAAAAAGCTTCCAGAGGAATGACCCTGTTTAATTTTGAATATCCGCGAAAAAGTATCATACTTTCAGAAATTATTTTTTGATAAATAATGGAATTCATTCCTTTTTCTATTCTATTTCTGAATGTACCTCTATATTCCGGAAGTATAATTGAAAAAAAATCATGATCAATAAGATCTTCAGGTTCAAATGAAAACACATCTTTTACGGCACTGTTTACCCGTACTATCTTTCCGGTCTTTACTATTTCCAAAACTGCGTTTGAGCTGGAATAGATAGATGTGTCAAAATCAGTCTCGGGAGTTTGGAAATTATTGTGGATTAACCCGTGTTCTCTGATGAGGCTCTGAAGAACACCATCAAAAAGAGAGCCGTGTATTTTCTCAGGCGTTTCCTTCAGCAGTACAAAATTATCTGTTCTGTCCTCTGAGTTATTTCCATTCATTTTCTGCTGTTCCTGTGCTGCGAACATACGCCACCTTACTTTTTTATAAGTGTATCCGTTTTTAGTTTTACTGTAAAGTTCTTTATTGACTTTTTGTCTCTTCTTAATTATGGTTGGCAATATTATAATAATTAGTAAGGATTATGTATGGAACCTCTGCATTCGATGAGTGACATAGATCAATTAAACGGAAGAATCCCATATTTTCATTGCCTGTTTAACAGACCTGTTCATTTCAGATGCGTAACCGGAAGCAAATTTTCTTGCATACAGATACTGTCCATTATTTTCAGCATCGTAGGGTAAACTATTTCTTCTGCGATAAATTTCCTCTTCCTGTTTATACATATTTTCAAAATCTTCTGACGATAGTTTCCTGTATGTGTTTTTAAAATGAATATACTCGGAATTAAAGCGTGAAGTTATTGATCTTTTTTTTGCCTGTTCAGTGGCATATCCAATACACAGCAATGCCGCGGGAAAAGCATAGTCCGGCATTTCCAGCAGTTCCCGGTGATATACATAATTTTCCATAATATCACCTATATAACAGGAACCTAAACCCAGTATTTCCACTGTTGTTACTGCAGTCTGAGCGGCAATAAGTGCATCATCGACAGCAAGCATCATATCTCCCAGTTCCGGTTTACGAAACACTCTGTCTGTCTTTTTGCAGTATCTATCCACTTCCGAATGAATAAAATAATCGTACGTACGCTGATAATCAGCGACATAGAGAAGAACAAGCGGAGCGGTGGCAATAAAGGGTTGATTATCACAGGATACTGCCAGCTTATCCTTTACGGACTGATCAGAAACTTCAATGATTGAATACAGCATCATATTACCGGCAGTAGGGGCCCGCATTGAAGTATGGATAATCTTTTTAACAATTTCATTTGAGACCGGTCTGTCCTGAAATGACCGGATCGATTTTCTGTTTTCCAACAGGGAAATATAATTATCTATCATTCAGCGTCTCCAGAAAGTAGGGGTTAAAAGAACAAGAACAGTGTACAATTCCAGCCGGCCCAGCATCATAGCGGCACTTAATACCCACTTAATGTAGGTGGGGTAAAATGCGTAATTCAGGGAGGGGCCTATCCTGCCAAAACCGGGGCCGATATTACCCAGTGTCGCAAGCGCGGTTGTAAAGGAAGTTAAAATATCATATCCTCCCGTTGAAACAATAACTGTTACCGCGAGAAGAATTGTCATATAGAATAAAACAAATCCCGCAACGGGATATACCAGGTCTTTCTTTATTACTTCTCCATTCAGTTTCAGTAAAAAAACACTATTCGGATGAACAAATCTTTTCAACTCATTTAAACCGATTTTGAAAAGTGTCGTAAGGCGAATAACCTTCATTCCACCACCGGTTGATCCGGCACTCCCTCCTACAAACATAAGAAAAAAAAGAATATTTTTTGAAAAAGCAGGCCACATCGAAAAATCAGCGGTTGCAAACCCGGTTGTTGTTAAAATAGATGCTGTCTGGAACCCCGCGTACTGAAGTCCTTTTGCAAATGATCCGTAGGTACTCATCAGATTAAAAGCGACAAGGATTGTTGCTATAGTAAATATGGAAAGATATACTTTCATTTCCGTATCCCGGAAGAAATCTTTAACCTTACCCAATGCCAGTTTATAAAAAAGATTAAAATTCATTCCGGCGAGTACCATAAAAACGGTAATGACCACCTGTATAAAAATCGAATGAAATGCTCCTACGCTTGCGTTTCTTGTTGAAAATCCACCGGTAGCCAGAGTTCCGAAGGTATGTGTCAGGGCGTCAAAAAGACTCATCCCTCCAAACAGAAGAAGAACTGTTTCCACAACGGTAAACAGTAGGTAGATTAACCATAAGATTTTTGCCGTTTCTTTTATTTTCGGAGTCATTTTATCCACTGAAGGGCCGGGAGCCTCAGCCCGTAAAAGGTTAAGACCGCCAACCCCGAGCAGCGGAAGCAATGCTACCGTGAGAACAACAATACCCATTCCACCCAGCCAGTGAGTGAGTGATCGCCAGAAAAGCATTCCATGGGAAAGACTTTCGATATTGGTGAGAATGGAGGCCCCTGTTGTTGTAAATCCCGACATTGTTTCAAAAAAAGCATCGGTAAAATGTGGAATAGCTCCTGAGATGATAAATGGTGTTGCTCCCGCAAGAGATGAAAATAACCAGCCGAATGTTACAATAAGAAAACCTTCCCGAGTTCCCATTCGTTCATTTCTCCCTGCATGGGTAAAAAACATAACTATCAGAGAAAAGATGATAACTGCTCCGGCAGTTTTTATGAAGGCAAGCGAACTGTTAATTTCATCATAGAAAAGTGAGACAACGGCAGAAAGAAGCATAAAAATTGAAACAATAATAAGCAGAACTGATAAAGTAAATAAAACCGTTCTTATTTTCATATTAGCCGGCCAACATATTCTCAAGCTTTTGTATCGACTCCCTTTCGGATATAAAAGCGAGATGATCATCCGCTTCTATTTTTAAAGCTCCATAAGGAATAATAGTATCCCCTTCTCTTGCTATGAAAAGAATTAGACATTTTTCAGGGAATTTAATATCTTTTAAACGCTTTCCAGGCAGCTGAGAGTCTTTGGGAAGAGAAAATTCTATAACTTCCAGCATTCCACCTGAAATACCGTATATATTCTTTATATTACCTTTTCGCAGGACTTTTATAATAGAATCCACCACCGTATTGTTCCGGCTTACAGTGACATCAAGATTAAGATTATTTGCCATGTGGCGATAATTTTTTTTAACTACCAGTGCGATAGCTTTTGGTACTCCGAGAGTTTTTACGTAGCTCCCTGTAATTATATTCAGCTCATGATTGCCTGTTGCCGTTATTATAAGATCAGATTTCAGGATTGACGGATCTTCCAGGACTCCCTCATTCATCACATCCTGACAGGTGACCAATGCACCGGGAAATCTGTTTGCAAGAACTTTACATCGTTCATAATCTTTATCAATTATCTGTAGCTTTTTCCGGCCTACTTTTAATATTTTCTTAACTGCAGAGAAAAAACCAGGGGCAATAGCATTTTCCCCTAGAATATTATCGGCAATCAGCGCTCCTATTGTACCGCCTCCGATAAGGAGGATCTTTTCCATCTTTTGATTACTGATTTTTTCCTTTAGAAAAATATATTCAAAATCTTCGTCTTCCGCAAGGATATAGATCCTGTCATTCTCCTGCAATATAGTATCGCCTTCAGGAATAATATAATAGTCTTCACGAATAACGACAGCTATAACAAAATCTATTTTACATTCCTGACGTGCATCCTTTAAAGGCTTATTAATGAAGAAAGAATCTCTTCCAAGAAGGATATCCCGCATCTGAAATTTAGTCTTTTCAAAAAGCATAATATCACTTCTTGCTCCATGCTTTAAAGCAAGAGAAATTGCATTGGCTGCTTCAAGATCAGGATTGATAATCCGGTCAATACCAAGTATTTTCCTGTTTAACAGCTGTGTTTCAGCATATTTAAGATTTCTCACACGGGCTACTGTAAGAACCCCGGGATATTCTGCGGAGACAATTCCGCATACGAGTAAATTTAATTCGTCAGATTCTGAAACGCTGATAAATGCCGATGCTTTTTGTATACCGGCCTTTTCCAGCACTTCAAGATTTGCTCCCGAATCATTAATAACAAGGCAATCAAGGGTATTTAATATATCCTTTACCCGTGATGCCTCTTTTTCTATTAACGCGACCTTCTTTCCTTCATCAATAAGGTGTCGGGCAAGCATGAACCCGACACTTCCGGCACCAAGAATAACAATATCCATGGATCAAACACTACCCTTAGATCTGATACTCTGTCAATGCTTGAAATTAACAGCCATGATTGTATAATGGCAACAATGAATCAGGAATACGCTGTATGCTCGCTCTGTGAAAGAAAGTGCGGAGTCGATAGAAGAGAAAGTACGGAAGGTTACTGCGGCCGGAGTTATAAGGTTACACTGGCTTCTGCGGGAATCCATTTTGGAGAAGAACCGGTTCTTACAGGAAGCGGGGGAAGTGGTACTTTATTCTTTTCCGGCTGCACGATGAAGTGTCCATTCTGTCAGAACTGGCAGATAAGCCATGGAGGAATGGGAGCTCCCATTGACAGTCATTTGTTTTTTCTTTTATGCCGGGAACTCATTGCAAAAGGTGCCGAAAACATCAACCTTGTCACACCCTCTCATTTTATGCCTACATTACGCTCCTGGATTTCCTCATTAAGGAGAAAAGGTTTTGATTATCCGTTTCTCTGGAATTCATCAGGATTTGACTTGCCGGGTGCACTTGAAAGCCTTACTGAGTATGTTGATATCTTTCTTCCCGACCTTAAAACAGTTTCACCGGCGTTCTCAAAGCGGTATTTTAACACATCACACTATCCTGAAATAGTAAAAGAGGGACTTTTGTATCTGGCTCATAAAAAACCTCTCATATATTCGCCTCAAGGCATGCTTCGCCAGGGTGTTATTGTAAGGCACCTTGTTCTGCCGGGAGAAAGGGAGAACAGTAAAGAAACCCTCCAATGGTATGCTGAAAATCTTAAAGAAAGGACACTTCTCTCTGTGATGATGCAGTATACCCCTGTTCAT
>CAYSXD010000089.1:0-8468 GCA_964434925.1 uncultured Spirochaetaceae bacterium | reverse complement strand
CTTTACGTTATTGATCAGCGCAGAGTGGAAATACCCTATATTTATTCTAATACTTTTTTTGATTTGTCGTATGAAAAGATCTATATACCGCCTGATGAGGAACTGGTATCTTTTTACAAAAAATTACGAAAAGATATGGAACGATTCGGGAAAAATTGTCTTGACACAGTTGAAAAGTATGAATGTACTGTCAGAAAAACTCATACAGGAAGAATGGCCGTAGGAATCCCTTTTGAAAGCTTACTTGAAAGTACGGGTAAAAATGATTGGCTGGTTTTAGGAAAACATGGAGAAAACAAGAAATTCCATAAAAGTATGATTGGCACAACGGTCGAAGAAGTTATAAGAAAGGCTAAAGTTCCAGTATTTATCTGCCCTGTTCTTATAACATCGATAAAGAAAATTGCAGCTTACTATGATGGAGGTCCCTCAGCAAGACGATTAAAAAGTTTTCTTAATGAGAATTTCCGAAAGCAGGGGATTGAAATAACTTTTTTTTATCTGGAAAGCGAAGAACGGGAAGTTATGGAGCATGTATCTTTGAAAACATTTTCTAAAATCGGAATTCCCAACCTGAATTATCACAAACTCAACAATGGATCCGATTTTTTAAATGTAATTGAAAAAGAAAAATTTGATCTGATTGCCTCTGGCTCCCATGGAAAGCATAAACTAACTGATTATTTATTAGGTTCTCATGCAGTACATCTTGTCAGAAATAGCAAAACACCGGTAATTATTATAAAATAAACAGTTGCAAAATTATGTTATCTTATTTATTCTATAACTATAGGGAGATTAAATGACAGGAAATGAAGACAGTAAAATACAGATTGTAACATTTCAACTGGGAGAAGAGTTGTATGGTATAGATATTATGACGGTTGAGGGAATAGTACGCATGGAAGAAACGCGCCCAATTCCTAATGCTCCGGTATATGTGGATGGTATTTTTAATCTTAGAGGGGAAATAATCCCGATTATAAGTCTTCATAAACGATTTCAATTGAGAAAATCAGTTTTAAGTGAAGAAGACGAACTTTTAAGTGGTTTTATTATTATTAAAATAAGTGGAATGAAGCTCGGAATAATAATAGACAAAGTTTCCCGGGTTGTAACTGTTGATTTAAGCAAAATGCAGCAGCCTCCCCAGATGCTTTCAGGAATTGGAGCTGAGTATATTCAGGGAGTTTATAACCGGGATGAAGGGTATCTTATAATTTTGAATATAGAGAGATTATTTGACCCGCAGGAATTACAGAAACTTGAAACTATAAATAATTAAAACGGAATATTAATGATACCTGTATTTAAACCCTCAATAAAACGGAAGGATATGGACGGTGTATTAACCTGTCTTATTTCTGATTCGATTGGTGTTGGAGAAAGAACGAGGGAATTTATTAAACTTTTATCCGGCTATTTTAAAACGGAAACCGGTTTTGGGTTTCGTGATTATTCAGTCGGATTGGGATTTGTGCTTGATAGCCTGGAAATGGAGCAGGGGAGTTCAGTTGTTATATCACCATTCTCGCCATCGTTTTACTATAGTGAAATTATACGAAGAGGCTTTAAAGTCCTGTATGCTGATATTGACCCGGTAAATGGGTGTATGTCCCCTGAGCACCTTCAGGATTTACTCCCTTTGAACCCTCAGGCGGTATTTGTCCATTTCCCTCTTGGGATTATACCGGATCTGGAAAGTCTGCAATCTTTTGGTATCCCGCTTGTTCTGGATATTTCCACTGCTTTTGGTGGAATGTATAATATGCAATCTTTCGGAGAAATAGGTGATATTCTTATAATGAACCTTGAAGAGGAGGGGATTATCACTGCCGGTGGGGGAGCCGTGGTTCTCAGTGGTAAAAAAAAATATCGTTCTCAAATTCAGAAATTCAGTAAACTAATTCCAGAAATATCATTCCTGACTGATATAAATGCTTCTTTGGGAACCAATCAGTTTGATCAGACTGAGTCTTTTCTTGAAAAAAGAGAGAGTATTAATGAAATATATCATATTTCACTTATGAAAAGCAGACATGAAAAATTTTTCTCCGGTGAAAGTGAGAATAATGTTCCTTTTTCATTCCCCGTCCTTCTCGAAGGAAGTGTAAATGATGTGAGACAGTATGCACGTAAGAGAAATATTATGACAAAAATTGCGTTTGAAGATACAGTTTTAATTAAAAATTATTTGGAGGATTTCCCCTGTCGGAATGCTGCTTCGGTAGTTAAGCGCTGTATTCTTTTTCCTCTGTATCCTTCCTTAAACCGGAAAAATGTTGAAATGATTTCAAAGGTTCTTTCAACCCTTCCATGAAGCGACCAGGGGGGGCTTATGTTTAAACCTATAAAAAAAGTTCTCATTATTGCTCATTTAGGCAAGAAAGACGCAGAGGACCTTATAGAAGAAATTAAAAAATACATGGAAGAGAGGGAGATCGAAGTTGTTGTTTTTGGTTTCACAGGTAAACCGAAGATACCGGATATTACCGGAGTGGATTTTATTTTTTCTCTTGGCGGTGATGGAACGGTTCTTTTTGTTTCGAGGGTTGCGGAAAACTCCGGGATCCCCATTCTTGCATTGAATTTGGGCCAATTCGGCTTTATAACTGAAATATCAATGCATGAATGGAAGTCTGTCTTTGAGAAATTTAAAAGAGGAGATATTGATCTCTCCAGAAGAATTATGCTTAAAGTGATCGTTGAGAGAAATGGAGAGCAGATAGCTTCCTTCAAAGGATTGAATGATGCGGTTATTAGCTGCAAAGGGATATCTACAATTGTAAAACTGCAGCTTATGATAAATAATACCCAGCTGGGAAAATATCGGGCTGATGGTGTTATTATTGCGACCCCCACAGGATCAACAGCCTATAGTGTATCTGCCGGCGGCCCCATTCTTAATCCTGAATTGGAGGCAATAATTATCAATCCTATTTGTCCTTTCACCCTGTCTAATCGTCCTATTGTTGTTTCGGGAGATGAAGTTATTAGTATTCTAATCGAAGAGGATCAGAGAGTGGGGGTTATTTTATCAATAGATGGACAGGATTCTTTCCCTCTTCTTCCCCGTGACCGGATATTAATAGAGAAGTCTCACAGTAAAACCTTATTGGTCAGATCGGATGTTCGTAATTTTTATGAAATTCTCAGATCAAAATTAAACTGGTCGGGAGGTCCTGATGCTTGAAGAACTGAATATCCGGAATTATGCATTAATTGATACTCTTGAAATTAAATTTCAATCAGGGTTAACCATACTTTCCGGGGAAACAGGTGCGGGGAAATCGATAATTGTCGGGGCTCTCGGTATGCTTTTTGGTGGAAGGGTTGACCCATCTTTTATACGAACGGGAAGTGATGAGGCAAAAGTCTCCGGTGTGATAGAGGTTTCAAAGAACAGAGACGCATTGGAATGGCTGAGAGAAAAGGGAATGAGCGATGAAGATGGTTATGTTGTTGTTAGGCGAACTCTCAGGAAGACAGGTAGAGGAGCTCTTTCCATTCAATCTACTCCTGTTACAAAATCAGAACTTACTGAATTTACCTCTTTCCTCTTTGATATGCACGGACAGCATGCCCATCAATCTTTATTAAACAAGGATATTCATCGTAAAGTACTTGATAATTATGCGGGAATTGCCCATGAGGTGGAAAATTTTGCAGTGAGTTTTATGACTTTATCATCTTTGAAAAAGGAATTACAGGAACTTAAGAAATCTGAACGGGATATTCTTCTTGAACGCGATATACTTGAACACGCAGTCAGGGAAATTGGCGAAGCAGGATTATTACCTGATGAAGAAAATGAGCTTGTTAAGGAACGGACAATTTTACTGCAGCATGAGAATTTAGTAGAGCTGTTTGAAAGTTTCGATAATTCACTTACTGCAGAACAAAACGGGGCCCTGCTGAATTTGAGAAGGGGTACTGAAGCACTGAATAAAATTACAGAGATATTGCAATCTGCTGATACATATAGAGAACGATGGGAGAATGCTTATTTTGAAATAGAGGATATTTTTGAGACAATAAAAACGATGGAAGAAGAGGTTGATTATTCGCCTGAACGTCTTGAAGCATGTGAAGACAGGCTGCAGCATATTCGCCGGCTGAAAAAAAAATATGGCAGCAATATAGAAGATGTTTTGCAGTATGGAATTGAGGCGGAGAAGAAGTTGGTAAATTTTGATACGCGGGATAAGGATATTGCTGATCTGGAAACCAGGATTGGAGAAAAGGAGAAATCTGTTCTTGAAAAAGCTCACTTTATTTCAAAACAACGAAGGGCCCATGCAGATCTTTTAACGAAAGGAATTTTAGCAAATCTGAAAAATTTGGGAATGGATAAAGCCTCTTTTGAAATAAAAGTGACAAATCGTGAATCGGAAGAAGGAAAAGTGTCCTGTGGTTCTACTGGTAAGGATAGCGTTGAATTTCTCATTTCTCCTAATGTAGGAGAGCCTCTTAAGTCTTTAAAGACAATAGCATCTGGTGGAGAACTTTCAAGAATAATGCTTAGTATAAAGTCTGTTTTAGCAAATTCCGATAATATTTCAACACTCATATTTGATGAGATAGATTCGGGAATTGGTGGGGAAGTGGCACTGGCGGTGGGTGAACATCTTGTAGCTTTAGCTAAGCATAAACAAATTCTTTGTATTACACACCTTGCTTCAATAGCTGTTTGTGCCGATAATCATCTTAAGGTAAATAAAATGACGGAAGAGGGGAGAACTTTTACAAAGGTAGAAGGTATTTCAGGAGACAAAAGAGTTAAAGAGATAGCAAGAATGCTTGCCGGTGATTCACGGGGGACAGCTTCTCTCGATCATGCACGGGAATTATTATTTAAATATCAAAAGTAAGGTAAAACAGAGGTGGGATTTGGGGAAAATCAGCAGTGAAGCACGGAAAATTTATACTGAAAGAATTAAAGAGTATAAAGCTGTAATTGAGACAATTCATATCCGTGAAAAAAAGGTTCTTGGAGAGATCAATCAGGACTCGGAACGTGCGGGGTATCAAAAAATTGGACTTGCAGATGAAATGCTGAATGTTGTTTCCTATTTTCTTCTGATGAATAAAGTTTCCACTGAACTCCTTGGATTACGGAATGAGGAAATCTTAAATAATGCCAGAAAAAGCTGTTATAAAGCTATTATATATCTTGAACAGGTTGTTACCGATTATATTGATGTCTCTTTCTCGGAGTATGAGGAACAGTTGGCGGGGATAGCTGATTTTTCTGATGAAGGAAGATGGAAGCTTATACAAAAAATGGGGTTTTCAATAGATGCTGTTAAGCTGGGATATGGAGAAAACACAAAGTGGAAGTGGTCTTTTGTAGAACTTGAAGGAAGATTTGGAACTATCTCGAAAAATATATTGAATTTAAGAAAAGTAATTGCTGGTATGGATCCAAGGATTGAGGGGTATGAAACAAGATATGCTCACCTTCACCTTACTCTAACGCTTCTTCAATTGGCTGCAGATCGTTATAGAGAAAAGTATGAACTTTCTACAAACCGTCTTGATGACTTTAAACTGGCAATAAAATATCTTTCCACCTTGCGCAGATTGTATGTTCTTATGGGTGAAACGAATGAAAGTGAAATAATTAAGAAAAAAATTGATATATGGAAGACAAAGATGGAAAGTGATCAACGTCGGAAAGATTTAGCTTCCAGAAAACGCTGAGAGCCGGTATCCTTATATGAGAATTGCCAGACGGCTCATCCCGGTATTTGTTGTTTTGTTATATATACTTTTTTTCGGAAGAAAAATTTTTCCTGAAATTTCTCTTATTCCAACCTGGATACGGGATATAAATGCAGAGGGGGGGCTTAGCATTAAAGATGCTTCAGAAAGAATTCCCTTTAAAGTATCCGGGAAGTTTGGGTATTTTCTCCCAGATGGTACTCTTCTTTACCATAATACTGTTCTCTATGATGTAGCTCTTGATCGGGAAGGATTTATAAATTATTCCAGCATAAATACACATCTGGTTTTGAAAAATTCAGATGGATCCATTACCGGGATGATTTCAACATCCGGGTATCCGGTATTTAAAGGTTCAAAACGTTTTATTATTTCTTCAGACGAAAATATGCTGACAGAAATAGATGAACAGGGTGCTAAGCGCTGGTATGTAAATTTTAATTCAATTATTACAGATGTTTTTGCAACAGAGAAATATCTTCTTGTTTCCACACTTAACGACGGTGCTGTATTATGGGGCCCGAAAAATGAAAAAATTTTTACCTATAGTCCCGTAACGAGTAGAATAAATACTGTTTATGGTTCTGCAGTTTCAACGGATGGAAGTCATCTTGTTTCGGTTTCGGGAATTGATCCCCAGATACTTGTTCTTTTTAGTAGAAAGAATTCACACTACAACATACAGTATACTTTTCAATTTGATAAAACATTACGTCACCGGCTCATGTGCGGGTTTTCCCGGGATGGAGAGTACGCCTTTATTGAAAGAGAGGGAAGAATTATTTTAGTTAATATCAGGAAAAAGCGAATCACAAATTTCCCTTTTTCCGGGAATCTTCAAATGTTTGATCTTGAAGGTAAAGGCAAATTGTTATTTATAATAACGGCAGAAAAAGAGAAGGTTTCACTCTCTTCATATAAATTAACGGGGGAGAGAGTATTCAGTTTTTCACTTCCGGGCAAAGATCTTTTCTTTAAGAGAGCGGGATCTTCTGTCTATTTGGGCACATCTGATCATTTGATGAAATTGGTTATGGTGGAAAAATGAAATTAAAAAGACTTTTTTATTTTTTTCTACTCAGCATCGTCTTTGACAGTTATATTTTTCCTTACCAATGGCCGGTGGAAGATCCGGGTCTTATAACCTCTTTTGCAGAAAATAGAAATGGTAGATTTTTCAAGGGAATAGAGATAGTGAGTCCTTCTGTAGTAGTAAAACCTGTTTCTTCCGGAGAAGTGGTGTTCTTTCATAAAAATAGAACCCGAATATCAGATTTACCTTCACCACTGGGAAATTTCGTGATTCTTCAGCATGATAGAGGTATTTTTTCTTTCTATGGGCACCTTAAAGAATTATCTGTAGATAGCCTGACAGACACTGTCTCTAAGAATGATTCTGTCGGTACTATGGGTGCTTCAGGAGAAAGTAAAGGCGGGATACTCTTCTTAGCACTTCTGGATAGTGAATTCAAGCAGTTTGTAAATCCTCTTCTTTCTCTCCCTTCTTTAAGGGATACCGTTAAACCGTATATTGGAGATCTTTTTATCCGGGATACAGATGGTCAGGAGAAATTACAAAGAGGAAAAGTGTATAAAAGCGGAACGTATGAAATCATTGCGGAAATTAAAGACTTTACTGACAATGTGGGATTCTACAGCCCCCTTGCTCCATACAGTATCGATCTTTATATAAATGGAGAATTAAAGAAAAGCAGGAAATTTGAATCCATCAAAATAAAGGATAATAATTGTGTCCTCCAAAATCTTTCTCTTCCGTTTCGAAAAGTCTATGCAGGCAAATGGTTGTATAATCTTGGAGAAATAACCATTCCACCTGGTGCAATACAATTAGAGCTTTCAGTTAAGGACTTTGAAGGGAATGAAGCGATCAGGGTAATTAAGTTAAAAATTGCAGAGTAAAGAGAGATGAAAACATATTCAAAAAGATCCGGTTCAGAACAGAAAAAAGAAGTAGCATGCGCTGTCTGTGGAAGCAGTATGAGAGTAAAAAAATGGGATCTGCAATCGTTTACTTTTTATCAGTGTCCTGTGTGTAAACTGTATTATCAGTACCCTCAACCAATACAGCTGGAATTAACAGCCAGATATGATGAAGAATATTTTTCTTATGAAATAATGAATGAGAGGATATTTTTTAAATTGATGGAGTTAACATTAAGAGATATACATTTTAACAGAGATACAGCTGTTTTAAAGAGAGAGAGACCTTTTTCTTTCCTGGATATTGGATGTGCTACGGGAATGCTTCTTGAACATATGCGTGAAAGCGGCTGGAATGTCCAGGGCGTGGAAATTTGTTCAGCTTCAGCAGAATATGGACGTATAAAAAGAGGTCTGAAAATATATAATGGTGCATTTGAAGAGGCTGATTATAAGGATGAAATGTTTTCTGTTGTTCATTCTTCCCATCTTATCGAACATTTAACTGATCCGGCCGGTTTTGTGCGTGAAGCTTTTCGTGTTTTAAAGCCGGGTGGCCTGTTTATTACCACAACCCCCAATACGGCAAGTTTACAGGCAATGATTACCGGGAAAGAGTGGAGGTCGGCAATTGCGGATCATATGTATCTTTTTTCCTTAAAAAACTTAAAAATGCTCATTGAAGCACAAGGGTTTTCCGTCTATGCGCAAAAAACGTGGGGAGGGATACCTCGTGGCAGAACACCGGTATTGATTAAGAAGAGCGCTGATTTCCTTGCAAAATATTTTGGTTTTGGGGATGT
>CAYSXD010000088.1:0-8498 GCA_964434925.1 uncultured Spirochaetaceae bacterium | reverse complement strand
CCCACGTATTGCATCATTATTGCAGGAATCAGCAGCCGGGGAGGCTTAGTTTTGAGCCAGTACTACTTTGCTGTAGCATCATTGCCGAATCTTAACTATGAGACAGAACCCACTGTTTCTTATGAAGATTTTATGGATTTATGCCAGAGCATTCTGGGAGATACAGAATATTCAATTCTATCTTCTGCGCATCTGGACGGTTCGCTTTCTGATGGTATTTCCAATAAAGTCTTACAAAACTGGTCGATTTTTGAACAATCTTTACGGAATGAACTGGTAAAACTCAGGGGACCCGATCTGGGAATTGATTACGAAAAGTATACAAAAGAGTTTCTTTATAAAATCGGTACTCCGGTCATAGCAAGAAATGCTATTAAAGAGGAAAACCCATTGAAGGCGGAGGAGTATTTAAATAGAGAGAGATGGATTTTTTTGGAAGAGCTGGAGGTGGGGCATTTTTTTGATCTGGAAAAATTAATTGTTTATTCAATACGTTTACAGCTTCTTGAAAGAAAAAAGTTTTTTTCAATGGAAAAGGGAAAAGAACATTTCCTGGAAATGTATGAGCAAATAGAAACAGCAATAGCAATACGGGATGCATAGGTCCGTATTGGATATCTTTAAAGCGGAGAGTTTAGATGACAAAGAGTGTTGGAAAGGTAGCTGGTGTCAATGGGAACATGGTTTCCGTAGAGGTTGACGGTCGGATATCCCTTAATGAGGTTGGCTACATTGTTTTAGGCGATCAAAGATTAAAATCCGAAGTTATTCGAATAAAAGGTTCGAGGGCTGAAATGCAGGTTTTTGAAATGACTACCGGTATAGGGATTGATGATCCTGTAGAATTTACCGGTGAGCTTTTGTCTGTTGAACTTGGACCCGGACTTTTAACTCAGATTTTTGATGGACTGCAGAACCCTTTACCACAATTAGCGGAAAAATGTGGCTTTTTTCTTCAACGCGGAGTGTATCTTAATGCGTTACCGCGGAATATTGAATGGGATTTTACCCCTGTAGTAAAAACGGGGGATAGTGTTACTGACGGTGATTCTCTTGGTACCGTACCGGAAGGTATTTTTGTACACCAGATTATGGTGCCTTTTAATGTAAAGGGTACCTTTCGGGTAAAAACAATAGCTCCATCCGGTAAATATACTGTCGAACAGGAAATTGCCGTAATTACCGATGATGACGGGAAAGATTTTTCACTAAAAATGATGTTTACCTGGCCGGTTAAAAGGGCAATAACATCATACGATGAACGATTAAAACCTGTTGACCCAATGGTAACTAAAATAAGAATTATTGACACCTTTCTTCCCGTGGCTCTGGGAGGAACATACTGTATACCCGGCCCATTTGGTGCTGGAAAGACAGTCCTTCAGCAAGTTACCAGTCGTCATGCGGAAGTTGATATTGTTATAATAGCCGCATGCGGTGAACGTGCCGGAGAGGTTGTTGAAACACTAAAAGAGTTTCCCGAACTGATCGACCCAAAAACAGGTAAATCCTTAATGGAACGAACGATAATTATCTGTAATACAAGCTCCATGCCCGTAGCTGCAAGAGAAGCCTCTGTATATACAGCCGTTACTCTTGCTGAATATTATCGTCAGATGGGTCTGAACTGTCTTCTTCTGGCAGATTCAACATCCCGCTGGGCACAGGCTATGCGGGAAATGTCCGGAAGACTTGAAGAAATACCCGGCGAGGAAGCTTTCCCGGCTTATCTTGAATCAGTTATTGCGGGCTTTTACGAAAGAGCAGGAGTTGTAAGGCTAAGAAATGGAAAAAAGGGCTCTGTTACAATTGGTGGAACGGTAAGCCCTGCCGGCGGTAATTTTGAAGAGCCGGTTACTCAGGCTACCTTGAAGGTTGTAGGTGCCTTCCATGGACTTTCAAGAGAACGGTCGGATGCCCGTAAGTATCCTGCAATTCACCCTCTGGACAGCTGGAGCAAATACGGCAGTATTATTCCCTATCATCAGGTTGAAACGGCCAGGAAGGTCCTTTTTAGAGGGGATGAAGTAGGTCAGATGATGAAGGTTGTCGGTGAGGAAGGTACCAGTATCGATGATTATACAATCTTTTTAAAAGCAGACTTTCTTGATTATGTCTACCTTCAGCAGAATTCCTTTGATCCTGTTGATGCAGCGGTAAGTGTAGAACGGCAAAAATATGTTTTTACCATTCTTCAGGATATACTACAAGCAAATTTTAACCTTGAAAGTAAGAATGATGCCCGGCATTTCTTTAATCAGCTTAGACAGAGATTCCTCGATTTTAATGGCGCTGAATGGCAGGGTGAAGCATTTACGAGACTTGAAAATGAGATAATTTCTATGGTTAATGAGAAAAAGAGTGGTAAAAAAACAGATGCCGCTGTAATGCAAAATGCTTAGATGAGGTGGTAAGAAAAAATGCGGAAAATATACAGTAAAATTGATGCAATAGCGGGAAACGTAATTACCGTTGTAGCAGAAGGAGTCAAATACGGCGATTTGGCTGTTGTTTCATCTTCATATGGTGACTCTCTTGCTAATGTAATACGTCTTGACGGTGAAAAAGTGGCGCTTCAGGTATTCTCGGGAGGACGGGGCGTTTCTACGGGAGATGAAGTGAGATTTCTCGGACATCCCATGCAGGTTTCTTTTTCAGAAAACCTGCTTGGAAGAATTTTTACCGGAAGCGGCAGACCGCGGGATAAAGGTCCGACTCTGGAAGAAAATATGATTGAAATCGGCGGTCCTTCAGTTAATCCTGCCATGCGTATTATTCCCCGGAATATGATTCGTACCGGTATTCCCATGATTGATGTTTTCAATTCTCTTGTTGAGTCACAAAAACTTCCTATATTCTCTGTATCCGGAGAGCCATACAATGAACTTCTTGCCCGTATAGCAATGCAGGCTGAAGTTGATATGATAATTCTGGGAGGAATGGGTCTTAAATATGATGACTATTTATTCTTTAAGGAGACCCTTGAAAACGGCGGTGCAATGAGCAGAACAATATTTTTTGTTCATACTGCCGCTGACCCCATTGTAGAATGTCTCCTTGTTCCCGATTTAAGTCTTGCCGTCGCGGAAAAATTCGCTCTTCAGGGGAAGAAGGTCCTTGTACTGCTTACCGATATGACAAATTTTTCAGACGCAATGAAAGAAATCGCGATAACAATGGAACAGGTTCCTTCAAACCGGGGGTATCCGGGTGATCTTTACAGCCAGCTTGCTTCACGGTATGAGAAAGCAGTTGACTTTGAAGGGGCCGGTTCAATAACAATTCTTGCTGTAACAACAATGCCGGGAGATGATGTAACCCATCCTGTTCCGGATAATACCGGTTATATTACCGAAGGGCAGTATTATCTGCGAAACGGCAGGATTGAACCATTTGGCTCACTATCCAGGTTAAAACAGATGGTTAACAAAGATACACGTGAGGACCATCGTGCTTTGATGGATGGTATGATTAAATTATACGCTTCCTACAAAGAATCTCTGGAAAAAATGTCTATGGGTTTTAAAATGTCCGAGTGGGATGATAAACTACTGAAATATGGTGATTTATTTGAAGCGGAGATGATGGACCTAACGGTAAATATTCCCCTGGAAAAAGCACTGGATAAGGGGTGGGAAATCCTTGCCGGGTCATTTACATCGGAAGAAACCGGATTAAGAACTGAGTTGATAAATAAATTCTGGCCTGTTAAAAAGGAAGATAATTAAAAAATGGCAGTTGTAAAGCTTACTAAAAATGAGCTTAAAATTCAGAAAGACTCCCTTAAAAGGTTTAAGCGATATCTTCCTACGCTTATTCTTAAAAAACAGCAGCTTCAAATGGTAATAAGACAAGTTGACCAAAATATCAGGGATGTTGAAAATCAGCGTAAAGAGCTGCATAATCAGCTTAATGCCTGGATAGCCGTTTTTGGTGAAAAATTAGATCTTTCTAAATTTATTAAAATTAAATCGATAACGGAAACTACTGGAAATATTGCAGGAGTTGATATTCCTGTTTTTGGTAAGATTGAGTTTACTATTGAAGAATATGATATTTTTTCCTTGCCTCTCTGGATTGACAGAGGCCTTCTTGCCATTAAAAAAATGATCTCATTTGATGTTGAAATAGATATTTTGAAAGAACAGTTGCGTCTATTGGAAAATGAATTGAGAGTTACCACCCAACGGGTTAATCTCTTTGAAAAGATTAAGATTCCTGAAACGGCTGGTAATATCCGAAAAATCCAGATCTACCTTGGAGATCAGCAGACAGCTGCTGTTGTCCGGGGAAAAATGGCAAAAAATAAGATTGTTAAGGTGTCATAAGCATGATAGTACCAATGAAGAAATTGTTTGTGTTGCTTCTTGAATCAAAAAAAACAGAAGCATTGAAGGCTCTCCGTAAACTTGGTGTTGTACATATGGATTACCTTGCTGGCGAAGGAGACTATCTGGAAGAACTTACCGAGCAAAGGGACATTGTTCAGGGAAGTATTTCAATTTTTTCCGGAAAAACGAAAATTGAACCTCACGGAGGGAGTTCTGCCGAGACTGTAATAGAAATTGCAAAAAGAATTTTAAACCGTCAGGAAAAGAGCAAAACCACAGCTGAAGAAATTATTTCAATAAAAAAAGAGCTTGAACGTCTTGATATCTGGGGGGATTTTAACCCTGAAGACATTAAACTGCTTAATACGAAGGGAATTCATATAAAACTGTTTGAGTTAACAAAGGAACAAAAAAAATCACTTCCTGATTCCGTTACTCTATTTCCGGTTAAGATATTGAAAAAAATAACCTATGCCGCTTTAATTATACCAGAGGGTATTCAACTTTCTGAATTACAGGAAGTTGCTCTACCGGTAAAAGGAATATCTGCACTTCAAAAACAGCTTGATGAGAAAATAAAAGAAAGGAAAGCAGTGGATGCTGAACTAAACAAGTTGTCCGGTTCATTACCACAGCTTAAAAGTCTTCTTATTGATTTAGATTCAAAATTGGAATTTGAAACAATTAGAAGCGGGATGAATACAGAAGACAAGGTTGGTTATGTATCCGGATTTATTCCGGAAAATGAGATAGATCGGGTGAAAGCTGAAGCCAGGAAATACGGATGGGGCATTCTTATTAAAGATCCGCCAGAAGAAGAAAATGTACCAACACTTATTAAAAACCCCGCGGCAATTCGGATTATACAACCGGTATTTGATATTCTTAACATTATTCCCGGGTATAAAGAGCGGGATATCAGCCTTTTTTTCCTTCTTTTTTTAAGCATCTTTTTTGCCATGATTGTGGGAGACGCCGGATATGGTTTGATTTTTCTTACTGCGTCGCTCTATTTTGGATTTAAAAGTAAAAAAAAATCCGGTAAATTACCGCAATTAGTATTTTTTATGGTTGTTATGAGTGCCTTTACCATTATATGGGGTGCTGTTACCGGAACATGGTTTGGGTCTGTTACCATTGCTCAAGTTCCACTATTTAAAGCAATGACAATTAATAGAATTTCGACTTTTGGAAAAGTCGATACTTCCGAACTTATAAAACATATTTGTTTTATTCTTGGAGCAATTCAGATTAGTATTGCCCATATCTGGAATTTTATTGAAGATATTAAAAAGAAGCCGGTAATACGGGCATTTGCTCAGCTGGGGTGGTTATCCATGGTTAACGGCCTTTACTTTCTTATTCTGAATTTTGTTCTTAGTTCGGTGAAATATCCTGTTCCCCAATTTGCTATGTACATGATTATCGGTGGCTTTGCCGCTGTTCTGCTTTTTTCAGAACAGGAAGGAAATTTTATTAAGGGAGTACTTAAAGGTTTTTCCAGTTTAATGACCATCTTTTTAAGTTCAATTGGAGCCTTTTCAGATATAATATCATATATTCGTCTCTTTGCTGTCGGCCTTGCTACTGTTGCTGTTGCCAGCAGTTTTAATGCGATGGCTGCCGGTATGGGACACGGAGTGATCGGCATAATTGGAGGTGCCATTATACTGCTACTCGGCCATGGGTTAAACCTTGCTATGGGGTCTCTGGCAATTATTGTACATGGCGTACGTTTGAACCTACTTGAATTTTCAGGACATCTGCGGATGGAATGGATAGGGATACAATATAATCCCTTCAGAAATAGAACGAAAGGAAAATAAGGAGAAAAATAATGACTATTGGAATGTTGGGAATTAGTGCGGCTTTGGCTTTTGCTGCTATGGGATCTGCTCTTGGTGCCGGTGCAGCAGGAATGGCTGCAATAGGTGCCTGGAAAAAATGTTTTGCTCAGAATAGACCGGCACCCTTTACGCTTATAGCGTTTGCAGGAGCCCCTCTTACCCAGACAATTT
This sequence comes from uncultured Spirochaetaceae bacterium, assembly GCA_964434925.1. GTDB lineage: Bacteria > Spirochaetota > Spirochaetia > B11-G9 > B11-G9 > S145-15. The sequence goes on along the minus strand of CAYSXD010000088.1, from coordinate 2,149 downwards.
ACGGGTATATTCTTATGAATACACTTCTGTCCGCAAAAAGCGGTTTACCGGACTGGTTTGTTATTGGCGCCGGTATATTCGGTGGTACAGCAATGGGCCTTTCCGCATATGCGCAGGGAAGAGCAGCTGCATCTGCATCGGACGCCTTTGCTGAAACAGGAAAAGGTTTTGGTAATTACCTGATGGTATTAGGTGTTATTGAAACAGTAGCTTTGTTTGTAATGGTCTTTCTTATGGGAGCAGTTTCCGCGGTATCTGCGTAATATCAGTCATCGATGAATAAAAAAATGGAGACACGGGAAGACTGTTCCTGTCGTCTCTTTTTTAGTGTGGCATACAATGAAAACAAATAGTGTAAAAATAGGAGATAGTATTATTGGCGGTGGATTTCCCGTTGCCGTACAGTCTATGTGGAAAGTGCCTTTATCCTCGGATACCGAGGGAATTGTTGAAGGTATACGGGAACTCAAAAAAATAGGCTGTGATATTATGCGTTTTTCTGTTCCCGATAGCAAAAGTGCAGAATATCTTATACCGATTATTCAACGTTCTTCCATTCCTGTTGTTGCTGATATACATTTTGATTACAAACTTGCCCTTCAATGTATTTCCTATGGTGTTGATAAAATTAGAATAAATCCCGGCAATATTGGTGTTGAGTGGAAAGTACGTGACGTTGTTCGTGCCGCACAGGACAAGAATATTCCAATCAGGGTAGGGGTTAACACCGGTTCTCTTCCTAAAGATCTTTTAAAAATGAAAGATAAAGCTCAGGCAATGGTTCTTGCGGCTGAACGTGAACTTGAGATCTTTGAACGGGTGGGTTTTAAAGAGGTGGTGTTTTCGCTAAAAGCTTCCGATATTAATACCACTGTGGAAGCAAATAGTATTTTTTCTGAAAAATACCGTTATCCTCTTCATCTTGGTGTTACTGAAGCGGGGCCGCTCATTCCGGGTATTGTTAAAAGTGCCTTCGCCATCTCCAGACTGCTTGCCATGGGAATTGGAGATACTATACGGGTATCTTTGTCGGATAACCCTTCTACAGAAGTAATTGCCGGGCGGGAAATTTTAAAAGCTGCCGGTCTTATGAAGACAGGGGTACGTATTATTTCATGTCCCAGATGCGGAAGAGCTTCTTTTGACACACATTCTTTTGTAAAAGAGCTTGAGCCTTTTCTCTATGGTTTGAAGAAGAATATTTCAGTCGCAATTATGGGTTGTATAGTAAATGGTCCGGGGGAAGCAAGAGAGGCTGATCTTGGCATTACCGGTTCCGGAGATAAAATTGTTATTTTCAGGAAGGGCGAAATTATTCATCGAATAAATCCGGAAAGTGCTGTAGAAACTTTTAAAAGGGAACTTGAATTATTTGAATAGAATATTGAAAATAAAGCTAATTTCTCTTCTCTTTATAATGACTGCTTTTATGCTTTTTGGTGAAATTCCTCTTTGGCTGCAAATGGACGACGGAGAAAACGCGATAGAAAACAGAGACTCCGGCAGTGCCGTTAAAACTTTCCGGGAAATATTAAAAAAGGACCCTCATAACCCTGAAGTAAGAAAATGGCTTGGTTTTATTTACAATCAGGAGGGAGAGTATGCTCTGGCGATTAAAGAGTATGAAAGAGCTTTGGAATATAAAAAGAATATGATTATTCCCGAAGATGAATTCTCTATCCTTTACCGTCTTGCGGAATTATACAGCACTACCCATGATAAAGATGAATATACCCTTATTTTAAACCAAATTATTGATTCTGTTAAAAGCGAAAAATTACCACTTTCGACAGAATCAGTCATGGTTTCGGTACTTGTTAAAAGTGGTATTGATAAATTTTTTGAATTATACCGTCCCGCCGCAAAAATTACGGTAAAAGCACATTACCTTCTGGGGATTTCTGATTTTGAAGAAAAAAAATACACAGAATCACTCTACCAACTGATATTCGCAATTGGTGAGCCTGTTCAGGAAGTAATTAAGGAAATAATACTTACAGACCCCGACTATACCTATGTACTAAAAAAAGGCGAATCTCCAATAGAGGATTTATTACAGCGAATTTCAAAAACAAAAAAACTTGCCGCTTATTTTAACGATATTAACTTTTTTAACGCTCTTTTCTATACCGGTAAGGCAGTTGTCTAT
>CAYSXD010000087.1:0-8541 GCA_964434925.1 uncultured Spirochaetaceae bacterium | reverse complement strand
GGAAAGAAGCGATTCATCTTTTGTATGGTCAGGACCTTTCCATCAATGCGGGGAACCTCCTCTATTTTATGCCTACAACTGTCATTGATAAGGCTGATATCTCAGATGCCTTAAAACTGAAACTATATCGCTTTTATTCTGAAAATCTACGTCGCCTCCATTTAGGGCAGGGACTTGATATACTCTGGCATCGGAATAAAGAGACTGTTCCCTCACCGGAGGACTATGAGCAGATGTGCCGTTATAAAACGGGATCACTTGCCCGAATGGCTGCTGAGATTGGTGCCGCTGTCGGAGGAGGGAGCGAGAAAGAGATTGGTATCCTTGGTTCCGTATGTGAAGACATTGGAGTTGGTTTCCAGATTATGGATGACGTGACAAATCTTACCACCGGCAATCCGGGAAAGGGTCGGGGTGATGATGTTGTGGAAGGTAAAAAAAGCCTTCCTGTAATCTACCATTTACGGGAGCATCCTGATGATATACCGGTTTTTCAGCAGCTTTTTAAACGAGCTGGAGAAAAGGGGTTTGCTAACGCACACAGGGAAATTGAAAAGGTAATTAAACTTCTCGAACGCTCGGATTCTGTGGGGAGAGCCCGGGCGAAGGGGGAATCTCTCCTTGCCGCAGCATCACAACGCATCTCTCGGAACTTTGGGAATAGTGAAGCTTCAGAAATTATGACCGGTATGATACAAAAGTTTGCCGATTCTTATTGACCCTGCGTTTAAAAGAAGCTAGTTTTATACTTATGAATAAATCAATTCTACAAAAACAGTTTCCCTATACATACAGTTCAATGACATTTTATCTCATTGGAATAAATATTATTTTTTATATGATCAAAGTCATGTATCCCCGGTCGGTTCTCTATACCGCAATGATTCCCGTACTGGTTATACAAAAATTCTTTGTCTGGCAGTTTATTACGTATATGTTTACCCATGCGAATTTTTCCCATATTCTCTTTAATATGCTGGGGCTTTTCTTTTTTGGTGTTCAGGTAGAGCGTCGTATGGGTAGTTATGAGTTTCTTCTCTTTTACCTACTTTCCGGTTTTCTCGCAGGGCTTTTTTCATTTGCAGTCTATGTTCTCACGGGTTATTATTCAATTATTCTTCTTGGTGCTTCAGGAGCTGTTTTTGCCGTCCTTTTCGCATTTGCTGTTTATTTCCCGCAGGCCAATATTTATATAATGGGTATTATACCGATAAAGGCTCCCATTCTTGTTATTGGATACGCCGCTATTGAGTTGTTCAGTCAGATTACCAGTTCCCGGTCAGGTATCGCTCATCTTACTCATCTTGCGGGTTTTGGATTCGCGTATCTCTATTTTATTGTAAGATTGGGAATCAATCCCATAGATTCTTTTAGAAGCGGAAGACACGGCAGATGGGGCTAATAATGATAAAATGAGTATGAACAGGATATTTCTACGGCTAATCGTAATTGCTCTGTTTCTTTTCCCCGGTGTTTACGGATTTTCTTCCCCTGCCGAATCTACCGAAATAGTGCTTACTTTATGGAATGAGCTGGATAAAATACCCTCATCGATTGATGTCAGCGGTAAAAAGCTTCAATCTGATGAAATTGTAAAAAATACGCTGGAAGATGCCCGATGGATACTTTCAGGAATGATTTACGGTTTTAATGTCCGGTATGTTCCTCTGGATAGAGAAAGAAAAGTTAATGAGATTTTTACTGTTAAGCCTATAGCTGAGGTACACTTTGGGGATCCCTCCTTACGTGTTTATAAAACATGGACAACAGAAGAAAAGTTTTTTGTTCAGATACGGTATGAACTGAAAGATTTTGAACGGCGAAGAATTCGCGCGTGGGGAAGTAATATTTTTCCCTCATCCGAGGGCAGAGGTAAAGCTTCTCTCTTTGAAGGCCCCCGGGGGCGGTTGGATTCAGTCAGGGATGGGATAAAATCAGCTTTACGCAACTATCTTCGTAAGAGGGTAAAAAATAAGCCGCGGGAGATTAGGTGCAAGGTCATTATTGACCAGCCGCCATACATTATTATTAATGCCGGAGGGTATTACGCGACAGTAAAAATTAAATTTTCTCTCGATGCCGTTACTCCGTATATGATCTATTAAAAATTATCCTTTAATTCAGGTGGTATTGTTCACTATCCATTCGGGTTTGTTTCGTTTCTCAGATGCGCAAATCCGGGTTTAATAATGTCATATATTATTCGAATACGTTCATCATAATGAATAAAAGCTGACTTCATGGCATTAAGCGTAAGTTTTTCAAGGTCCCGTAAGTTGAGATTATAATATTTCACCGCAATAGAAATTTCTTTTGTAAGGGTAGTATTACTCATCAGTCGGTTATCCGTACAGAGAGAAACTCTGAACCCGTTCTTATAATACAATGGGAAAGGATGGGAATCAAAATCCTTTGATGCGCCCGTCTGAATATTGGAGGAGAGACAAATTTCCATGGGAATTCGTTTGTCCCTGATGAAATGAGCGAGGGACCCCATCTTTTCAATTCTGGTTCCCGAGGAAGTAATATCTTCAATAAGACGTGTAGCATGCCCAATTCGGTGAGCTCCGCAGATCTGGACTGCCTGCCAGATTGATTCAATTCCAAAAGCTTCTCCGGCATGAATTGTAATGTTGAAATTGCGGTTTCGGATATACTGAAAGGCTTCAAGGTGTTTCTTTGGCGGGTGGCCGTTTTCATCTCCTGCAATATCAAAGGCAACAACGCCCCTGTCACGAAATGCTACTGCAAGCTCGGCAATCTCCAGAGAGATATTATAATCCTGATGACGCATTGCACAGAGAATAACGCCGAATGAAACACCGGTTTCCTTTTTTCCTTTTTCAAGTCCGGTAAGTACCGATTCGACTATTGCTTCAAGGTTTAATCCGTCCTCCTGATGGAGTATGGGTGCAAACCGTATCTCCGCATAGACGGTGTTTTCATGGCTCAAGTCAATAATATGTTCGTATGCTATTCTTTCCAGCGCTTCGGTATGCTGCATTACAGATAGGGTTACCCCAAAACTTTCAAGGTAGAGGGCCAGATTTTTTCGGTCTGCTCCCCGTTGGAGCCAGAGGGCAATTCCCTTTGGGGTATCGTCAGGGAGAGAAACATCATACTTTTCAGCCAGATCTATTATCGTTTCCGGCCGTAAGCCTCCGTCAAGATGATCATGCAGTTCCACCTTGGGGATCTTTTTAATCATTTCTTCAGTAACCATACGATATTCTACTATATTTTCAGAAGAGAGTACATGGTCAGGTTAAAAGAAGCTAATATTTTCGTTTGTAGCATTCACTGCAGCCGAGGACATGGACATGTTTTCGGCCGGGTTTTATAAAGACTCTTGCGATAACAATACTTTCTTTTTTAAGTTCCTTTTTACACACGGGACAGATCCTTTTTACCCTGCTGTTCGGGGGGTAGCAGTAGGGGCAGCCGTAGATTTCCATCATGCTGTCAGGACTCCCTTTAAAGAGCACAGACTTTACCTTCTCCGATCGGGTAAGTCCCGACCCGCAAAGCGGACAGGTACTGTGAATGTGAGCGTTATCATTCGGGTTTAGGGGGTTATTTTCATTTTTATCTCTTTTCCAAAGAAGAAAAAGAAGGAATGTTATAAGGACTCCCGTCAATATAAGAACAATTATGATAAAAGAGTTGTACATAATGAGAGTATACCAGTATTATAACCCTATGGGTACATTATTTATTGCTGCTACGCCTATTGGCAATCTCGAGGATATTACCCTCAGGGTACTGAGAGTTTTGAGGGAAGTGGACATTATTGCCTGCGAAGATACCCGGCATACTCTTCATCTTCTGAATCATTTTGAAATAAAAAAACCTCTTATTAGTGCGCGTTCACAGAATGAGGAAAAAGCAGCGGTAAGAATATGTAATATCCTCCGGGAAGGGAAGGATGTGGCGTTTGTCAGTGATGCCGGAACGCCGGGTATCAGTGATCCGGGGACGAGACTTGTCAGTATTGTGCGTGGGGAAGGATACCCTGTTGTTCCGCTGCCGGGAGTTTCAGCGTTTGCCACACTCTGCAGCGTTAGCGGAGTTACCGGGAGGACTGTTACTTTTGACGGATTCCTCAGCCCTAAAGCAGGGAAACGGAGGCGAAGAGTCGGGGAATTGATGGAAAGAGATGAAAATTTTGTGCTTTACGAATCACCGTTTCGAATTTTAAAGCTTCTTAATGATATTGCCGCCGAAGACCCGGATCGAAATGTTGTTATCGGTCGTGAAATGACGAAAAAATTTGAAGAGTATATAGACGGAACTGCCGAAAGAGTAATGAAAGTTCTTGAAAATAAAGAAAATTTAAAAGGAGAGTTTTCTTTACTTGTATCGGGGAAGAAAAAGAGTTAATATCTAAGGTGTAGATGACGATAGTTAAATTACAAGGATGGTTTTAAGGAATGAATATTGAAAGGTTGGGTCCATTAGAGCCGGTAGCAAAACAGAATAAAGCAAAAAAAGCCGCTAAACCAGCAAAAAGCGGAGATGCTGACTCGATTAATATTTCTCAGGATGCCAAAACTATGGGTGAAGTTTACAAAGCCGGTGAAATGGTAAAAGCTTCCCCTGATGTGAGAATGGACCGGATTCAGGAAGTAAAAGAGAAGCTTCAGGACCCTTCGTATATTGATGATAAAATAGTTAAATCTGTTGCTGATTCAGTAATGGATCTGTTTGGTCTTTCATAAGTTCCTGTTTATAACAAGAATAACGGGGGTGGCCTTTAGGGTTATCCCCGTTTTTATTCCAGGGTAGGTTAGCAGTGGAAAAAATAACATATTACACGCCGTCAAAAATTCACCTTTCATTTGGCTCATTGCAGATGCTGAAAGAAGTAAAAGCTGTTATAGGGAATCGGATACTACTGGTGACTGAAAAAAAACTTCTAAAAAGCCGGGGCCTTCAGAAAATTAAAGAGGCAGCTGCAACACACGGAATTGATCTGGCTTTGTTTTCTGAAATAAGTCATGAGAGTACAGCTTATTCGATAATTGAAGCGGCAAAAGTTGCCGGAGTTTCAAAAGCCCAGGCTATTATGGGCTTTGGAGGTATCCGTGCTCTTTCAGCCGCAAAGGCTGTATCCATATGTGCCGGTTACAAGGGGAATTTCTATAATATTTTTTCAGAAGGGAAACTTCCCGGTACTCCTGTCCCCTATATAGAGATTCCCGGAACCTTCCGGAATCCTTTTATGCTGTCTTCCCGATTTGCCATTACCGATGCACGAAACGGAAGAAAATATATTATATCTCCCGGGGCAGGATATCCCGCCTTTGTAATTATTGACCCTGAAGTATATGAATCTCTTCCCCGTTCTTTCCGCTTTTCCGTATTGATAGATACATTCCTCGAAAGTATCGAAGGCTACTTCTCCACAGAATCAAATTTTATTTCGGATACTTTTTTTCTTAAATCCATTGCAATGATAGTTTCCCTCCTCCCGGGATTAAAAGAAGATCCTGAAAACCCTGAAAATCTATTGAAAGGGGCTAAGGCGGGCCTTTCTTCTGCTCTTGGATTAAGCTCCAGTATAACTGGACTGGGAACGGCATGCGCTTTTGAAATTGATCATAAATTCTCCATTCCGCACTCGGCGGTAGCAACAGTGCTTCTTCCCTATATCCTGGAATATGGACTTAAACTCAATCCGGATAAAGTTTCCCGCATGGGTCCAATACTTGGAGAAAATATAAAGGGCCTTTCTGTGGTAGCTGCAGCGGACAGGGTTATTGAAACACTTCGTGCTTCGGTGGGGGGAGGGGACCTGCCGGGGAGACTCAGTGAATTAGGGCTTGATACTGAAAACTTATCCATTGTTGCCGAGAGGGTTGTTGACTATCCGATGATCCGGGGGCTTGCTGGACAAAATTCAGTGGAAGACATTTATACCTTTTTAAAAGAAGCCTTGTGATATCCATCCGTAAGTTAAATTCTTTAAAATCCGGTACCAGGCATCGTAAAATAATTTCACTGCTGAAAGATTTTGAAAAAGGGTGTTATTCCGGGTTATGTCCCGATAAACAGTATCTTTTGCAGATAACCGAATCAGCTGGTTTACTGCCAACCTTATCGAAAAATGAAAAAGAGAGAATTACGCTTCTTGCAAATTCCCTTGCCACCAACGAAACGTCAATTGAAAGGTCCTGTAATACACTTCGGCACCTTCTTCTGAAAAATATTCATGCTGAACCGGCAGAATGGGACCTTATAGCTCCTGGTGACGGAAAGAGTAAAGAAAACCGTACCGTTTTTCCTTTCTATCTCTACCTGGATGATATTCGCTCACCATTTAATGTTGGTTCTATTTTTAGAACGGCAGAATCCTTTGGTGTTAAAAAGATATTCCTTTCCTGTGAGACCGCTTCACCGGAACATCCCAGGGCACAGAGAACAGCAATGGGGTGTATATCCCGGGTACCCTGGGAAATTGCACCAATTGATGCTTTACCGGATGTAGCTTTTTTTGCTCTTGAATTAGGAGGAACGTTATTGAAAGATTTTAACTTCCCCTCTGGGGGGTTGCTCATTGTAGGGTCTGAAGAACTTGGTGTACATCCCTATTTGCTAAAATTAGCGGATGCGGGTTCTGGTAGAGTATGCGTTCCAACCGGAGGAATAAAAGCCTCTCTTAATGTTTCCGTTGCCTTTGGAATAGTCCAGCAGCAATGGTATTCATCATACCTTGAGAATGGGAAATAGCAGCAAATGCCTGTTATCTGTGTAATGCTTTTTCTATTTCCGCGGGATTAAAACCCACAAGAATTCTTCCATTGATATCCAATACAGGTACACCCATCTGTCCTGATTTTCTTACCATCTCATCTGCTTTGGCCTTATCACTTGCCACATTATAATCTGTAAATGAAATCCTGTGTTTCCTAAAATAATCTTTAGCCAGCCGGCAGTAGCTGCAGGAAGGTGTAGAGTAAACGGTAATAGCCATATAGTTGCTCCTTATGTATTTTTAAAGTATATAGAGAATATACTATATAGATTAAAAGGAGTCAACTGAATTATCGTTCCTGTATTGATTTTTCCCTTTCAAATGCGTCGGACAGCTTTTGGAGAATCATCATAAGCTGATTTTCTGATGTAATACCGAAATCTCTCAGAACCTCACTATCAATCTGCTCAAAAGTGATCTCATCATCCTCCAGATTACACAGAGCATTTGCAAGATAAACGGTAAAAACAACATCCCGGTTTTCCTTTGAAGCCCTGTCGGGTTCATGATGGAACTTTATTGATTCTATAAGGGTTTGCGGGAAATTCCACTTTTCTGCAATGAGCCCTCCAATTTCTGCGTGGTTTAATCCTGCGGCAAAATCTTCAAAGAGATCTTTAGGAAGTTCGCGCGTGCTGCAGAAGTTAGTTATCTTGTCCAGTAATTCCGGATGTACATCGGAAAATATAATCTTACCCATATCATGAAGCATCCCTCCGACATACGTGTCATCCAGAAGATTTTTCTGTTTTCGTTTAAAACTTTTGGCAAGATTGTACGCGTAGAAAGCTGTTTTATAGGAATGGTCCCAGAGCCATTTCTGGCTCTGATCCAGAATTTTCTGTGTACCGTAAGAATAGAGCAGATTGGTTAAGCCCCTCAATCCAAGCAGCTTAACAGCCTCGATAATATTATCTACCCTCCTGGGGAGCATAAACTGTGCTGAATTAACAACTTTCAGGAGATCTGCAATCAATGAAGGATCCATGCTAATCTGTCGTGCGATATCGGTAAATTCAGAATCGGGATCATGAATAAGCTTCTGAAGAAGAACTATATTATCCGGAAATTGAGGAAGTTCTTCAATTTCCTTGACAATTTCAGCGGAAAGCTCAGAAATATTTTCCATGTGCACTCTGGAAAATGGAATAATCAATGTTGCGATAGTTTCCCCGTTTTCCACATCAATATCAAAAGCATCTTCATTGAGTCCCATTTTTTTCAGCATAAGTACAAGAATAACTATGCCGAGGCCTGCACCTTCCGAATCGTCAAGGACAGTGCTCAGTGCTTCCTCCATTGTTTCAAAGGCCCGGGAACGGGCGATGCGATCATACACTCTCATTTGCTCTTTCTGGGAAATTTCACAGTTATTTATAATTTTTAAAATTAAATTATTATTAAGAGCCCGATATGATACTTTTATGTATAACCCCGCTTCTTTTTGCAGTTCAAGATAATGATTTATATTGTTAAGAGTATCGGACTTAAACGTCTGCATTCCTTTTTGATAATCACCTTTACTATTTATATCAAGATTCAACTCTTTAAAGTAGACTCGCTTTGTGTTGGCTTTTTTTGCGTTTATAGTGAGTTCTTTCAGGCAATAGGCGATCCTGTCCTTAAGGTGTCCCTGGCCAAACTCTTCGAGAAATACGCGTAAAACCTCTTCCATATATATTTCGGTATCATGGGGAAGTGTATATGTTTTTATCGAGAGTGGAATTGAATTCTGTGCCGCTTTTTTTATTTTTAATTCATCCAATGCTTGTGCCATGTATAAAACT
>CAYSXD010000086.1:0-8599 GCA_964434925.1 uncultured Spirochaetaceae bacterium | reverse complement strand
CTGGGAGTATAACTTTTTTTATCAGAAATCAAAAATCTTTTACTTGTTGCTCAACAAAACTTGTGAGTAACGCTTGGTCAAGTACTTTTTCATACTGAGCATGCTGGCTGCTGCTGAAGTCACAAAAGAGAATATTTTCATTAAGCACAAGATTTTCTCCAATTGAGCTATTTTTAAAGTACTGAGTGGTCGTTTGGTTAAGCATTTTGACTAGCCATTTGCAATCAGAGCTTAGTAAGCGGTCTCCAAGCACTCTCATTATTTCATGCATCCACAATTCACCAAAGAGCTTCAAATTAATGAAGGACCTCGTTTGAAACGGGTTTGGCCAAGAGCACGTGGAAGGCGTGATCTGCTTTTGAAAAGAATGAGTCATATTTATGTTGTTGTTGATGAAATTTCAGGAATGGGGGAGTAGATGGGTCAGAAAGTTAATCCTATTGGTTTACGACTGGGTATAAATAAAACCTGGAAATCGAAATGGTACGTTGATCCCCGTGAATATGCAGATACGCTTCATGAAGATCTGGCATTGAGGAAAGAACTTCTAACTGCTCCGGAGACAAAAGGCGCAGAAATTTCTGATATTGAAATTATTAGACATCCGCAGAGAATTACAATTATTGTCAAAACATCAAGACCGGGTATTATTATTGGTGCAAAGGGAGCTACGATTGAAAAAATCGGGGTACGGCTTCAGAAAGTAGCAAGTAAAAAGGTCCAGATTAAAATCAAGGAAGTTAAAAAGCCTGATGCGGATGCGCAGTTGATAGCGTTAAATGTTGCAAGACAGCTCAAGTCCAGGGGGTCTTTTAGAAGAACCATGAAAATGGCGGTAAATAATGCCATGAAAGCAGGAGCCCAGGGAGTGAAAATTAAGCTTGCAGGCAGACTTGGCGGAGCTGAAATGGCAAGAACAGAGTGGCACAAAGACGGAAGGGTTCCTTTGCATACGCTTAGATCAGACATAGATTATGGTTTTGCTGAATCGCATACAACTTTTGGGGCGATAGGTGTTAAAGTTTGGATATTTAACGGTGATCTGTATGGAAAAGAACGAAAAGAAGATGCCGGTCTGCTTGTTAAGAAAAGTAGAAAACGTGATACACCTTCATCGAGGAGTTAAAGTAAAATGCTGAGTCCAAAAAGAACAAAATATAGAAAGAAACAACGTGGTAAACGTGATGGAGTAGCAAGACGGGGTAATAAAATATCATTCGGTGATTTTGGGCTTATTGCTCTGGAACCGAAATGGATAACGAACCGTCAGATTGAAGCTGCTCGTGTTGCAATGACGAGGAAAATCAAACGTGGTGGAAAAGTGTGGATCAGGATATTTCCGGATATGCCCTACACAAAGAAACCGGCTGAAACTCGTCAGGGGAAAGGGAAAGGTAATCCTGAAGGCTGGGTTGCTGTTGTTAAAACAGGGGCGGTAATGTTTGAAATGTCAGGGGTCAGCAATGAGCTTGCAAAAGAAGCAATGGCTCTGGCAAGCAGTAAGCTTCCTATAAAAACAAAGTTTGTAATAAGGCGTGATCTGGAGTAGAAAATGAGAGATTCTTTTAAAGATTTAACATACGGAGAGCTGGTTGAGAAACATGAAGATCTGAGTAAACAGTTTCTTGATCTTAGAATAAGTAACGTTATGGGTCATATTGAAAATCCTCTTGAAAAACGAATTATCAGAAGGAAGATTGCAAGACTCAATACCATTATTCATGAGTATGCTCTTGGATTGCGTAAGAGCAGCTAAGTCTTAATAAATATGAGAGAGGCCGTGGTAATGAAAGTGAATAAGAAGACCTATACAGGACAGGTTGTAAGTGACAAGATGGATAAAACTATTGTTGTTTCTATAACGACAAAAACCCTGCATCGGCTTTATAAAAAGTATGTCACCAGTACTAAAAAGGTGAAGGCGCATGATGAAAAAAATGATGCTCATTCCGGTGATACGGTAAGGGTTGTGGAATGCAGACCTTTAAGTAAAGAAAAAAGGTGGCGACTTTCAGAAATTGTCGAAAGGGCAAAATAGACGAAGAAGGAGTTGCGTTATGGTTCAGATGCAGACATACCTGAATGTAGCGGATAACAGTGGTGCTAAAAAAGCACAGTGCATCAAAGTCCTTGGCGGCAGTAAAAGAAAAACTGCCGGTATAGGTGATGTAGTAGTTGTAGCAATTAAAGATGCTTTACCCAATGCGGCTATTTCAAAAGGTGATGTGCAGAAAGCAGTTATAGTAAGAACTAAAAAAGAGTTCCGTAGACCCGATGGAACCTATATACGTTTTGATGATAATGCGTGTGTTATTATAGATGCTAATAATAACCCCAAGGGAAAGCGTATATTTGGGCCGGTGGCAAGAGAGTTAAGGGATGCAGGTTATATGAAGATTGTATCTTTAGCTCCGGAAGTGCTTTAGGGAGAAACCATGAAAAAGAAGATTAAAACTAAACTGAAAAAGGAAGATACAGTAAAGGTTTTAACAGGAAAGGAAAAAGGTAAAACCGGTCATATTCTGAGCGTTGACAGTGTTAAGGGTAGAGTTCTGGTACATGGCTTGAACCTGGTTAAAAAAGCTGTAAAGAAAAAGAGTCAGCAGGATAAAGGCGGTATTATTGAGATTGAAGCTCCTCTGGATATATCCAATGTAGTGTATTTAACAAAAAACGGTCAGGCTTCAAAGATTGGTTATAAATTCCAGGATGGAAAGAAAATAAGAATTGCCAGAAAAACTGGAGAAGAAATCTGATGGAACAGTATATACCGAATTTGAAAAGGCTCTACAACGATAAGATTGTAAAGGAGCTCAGGAAGGAGTTTAGTTATAAATCAGCCATGCAAATACCAAATATTGAAAAAGTAACGGTAAGTGCTGGTGTGGGAGAAGCTATACAAAATAAAAAGCTTTTGGAAGCAACTGTAAAGGATTTAGAACTGATTACCGGGCAGCATGTAGTCAAAACAAAAGCAAGAAAATCTATTTCAAACTTTAAACTGCGGGAAGGGATGGAAATTGGAGCTAAAGTAACCCTTCGTGGAGACCGGATGTGGGAATTTATGGATAGGTTAATGAATGTAGCGCTTGCTCGTGAAAAAGACTTCAGGGGAGTAAATCCTAATGCGTTTGACGGTCATGGGAATTATTCTTTAGGTATTACCGAACAAATAATTTTTCCAGAGATTGATTACGATAAAATAGAACGTGTAAGTGGGCTGAATATATCAGTTGTTACAACTGCAAGGACAGATCAGGAAGCACGGCATTTATTAAAAAAATTAGGTATGCCTTTCAGGAAGTAGGGAGTAGATAAGAAATGGCAAAAAAATCAATGATTGTAAAAGCCCAGCGAAAACCAAAATACAGCACTCGTGCGGTAAACAGATGCCGTATATGTGGGAGACCCAGAGGATATATGAGGAAATTCCAGATGTGCAGGATATGCTTTCGGAAATTAGCCAATGAAGGCCTGATTCCGGGTGTAACGAAGTCAAGCTGGTAGGGAGAGGGAAATGGCAGTAACTGATCCTGTAGCAGATATGCTGACGAAAATTCGCAATGCAAATCTTGCGAAGTTTGAGAAGGTGGATGTAACTACATCAAAGTTAAAATTGGAAGTAGTTAAAATTCTTAAAAATGAAGGGTATGTAAAGAATTTTAAAAAAACTACTAAGGGAAGTGTGAATTATATAAGAATTTTTCTTAAGTATGATTCATTGGAAAAACCCATCATTCATGGTCTGAAGAAGATTTCAACTCCCGGCAGACGGATGTATACCGGTTATAAAAAAATGCCGCGAATATACAATGGTCACGGAATTCTTGTTGTTTCAACTTCCGTAGGTGTTATAACGGGAAGAAAAGCTTCAGAGAAGCAAATCGGCGGTGAGTTGATTTGTTCAGTTTGGTAAAAAGAGGTAAATATGTCCAGGATAGGTAAATTACCAGTAGAAATGCCTCGTGGCATAAAGGTGAGTGTTTCTAAGGAGATAATTACTGTAGAAGGACCAAAGGGTAAGCTTGTACAGGATTATAAACCTGAAGTAACAATAAAAGTTACTGAGAAAGAAGTAATAGTTGATCGTATTAATGATAGTAAAAGCGCCAGGGCTTATCATGGGCTTTACAGACAGCTCATACAAAACATGATAACGGGAGTTTCAAAAGGTTTCACAAACTCTTTGATCATAAACGGTGTTGGTTATAGGGCAGAAATAAAAAATGATATTCTGTTTTTGAACCTTGGGTTTTCTACTCAAATAGAATATGTAATAAGCAAAGATGTAACGATAACCTGCGAGGGTCAGAACAAAATTATTGTAAGCGGCATTGATAAACAGAGAGTTGGTCAGATCTGCTCGGAGATACGTTCTTTAAGACCTCCTGAACCTTATAAGGGCAAGGGAATACGCTATGAAAACGAAACTATACGAAGAAAAATCGGTAAATCTGGTATTAAATAGGACAGTGGTATGAAAAGAATTGAAGAAAAGAATAAGAGAAAAGTTAGAAGAAAACGTCATATTCGAAAAAATATTTCAGGTTCTCAATCCTGTCCAAGGATGACTGTTTATAGAAGTAACAAAAAGATGTATGTTCAGGTAATTGATGATATTAGCGGCGCAACAGTTGCATCTGTAAGTTCTATGGAGAAAGAGTTTAGAGAATTGAAGAATAATGTTGTGAATGCAGAAAAAATTGGAATTGCCATTGGCGAGCGTTTAAAGAAGCTTAAGATTGAATCTGTCGTTTTTGATAGAAATGGATATCTGTATCATGGCATTGTAAAAGCCATAGCGGACGGAGCTAGAAAAGCTGGAATTAGGTTTTAGGGGGTTATGGTGGAGAGAGGAAGAGATAAGGAATTTGTAGAAAAACTTATCAGACTTAATAGAGTTGCTAAAGTTGTAAAAGGCGGTAGAAGATTTTCCTTTTCTGCGCTTATGGTTGTTGGTGATCAAAAGGGCCGTGTAGGATACGGATTCGGAAAGGCGAACGATGTATCTGAAGCTATTAGGAAAAGTGTGGAGAAAGCAAGAAAAAATATGGTTACCGTACCTTTAAAAAAAGCTACGTTCCCTCATGAAATAACGGGTAAATTTAAAAGTGCCAGTGTTTTATTGAAACCTGCAGCTCCCGGTACCGGAGTTATTGCCGGAGGGCCGGTTCGCGCGGTAATGGAAGCATGTGGAGTGCATGATATTTTAAGCAAATCGCTTGGTTCAAAAAATACAATGAATATTTTAAAAGCTGTATTTAACGGGTTTGATAATATTCTGGATGCGAAAGAGATTGCTTCTAACAGAGGTAAAACTCTTGAGGAAATGTGGGGATAAAAAATGGCTAAGAAAGTTCGAATACAGCTTGTAAGAAGTGTGATAGGGCGAAAACCTAATCAGAGACGAACGGTTAAAGCCCTTGGCCTTAAAAAAATAAACAGTACTGTTGAGCATGATGTTAATCCTGTAATAATGGGTATGATTAATACAGTGTCACATCTTGTTAAAGTTGAGGAGATTAGCTAACCATGGACCAGATTAAAGCTCCTAAAGGGGCAAACAGACGGAAGACAATTGTTGGACGTGGAAACGGTAGTAAGGGAAGAAGTTCCGGCCGCGGCCATGATGGTCAGAATTCACGTTCCGGCGGTGGTGTCAGACCTGGTTTTGAAGGTGGACAGATGCCATTATATCGGCGAATAGCTCACAAAGGTTTTTCAAATCACCCTTTTAAGAAAGTTTATAAGGTTTTTAATCTGGATGAGCTTAATACTAGATTCAACGATGGGGAAACAGTTAGTATTGAAAGCTTGAAAGCAAAGAAGATGCTTAAAAATCGTGAAAATCTTGTAAAAATCCTGGGAAATGGAGAATTAACAAAAAGATTAGTTATCTCAGTAGGTAATTTATCAGCAAATGCGAAAGAGAAAATTGTAAAAGCTGGCGGTGAGATTAAACTTGAAGAAGGTAAAGATGGCAAGTAATGCATTTTTAAATGTATTTAGTGTAAAAGAACTCAGGCAAAGGATTTTCTTCACAATGATGATGCTTGTGATTTTTAGACTTGGGGTAACGTTGCCTATACCTGGAATTAATATTAATGCTTTAAAACTTTATTTTATGTCTCAGCAAGGTTCCAGTAGTATTGGTTTAACAGAATATATTGATTTCTTTGCGGGAGGGGCCTTCAAGCACTTCTCAATATTTATGCTTGGTATCATGCCTTTTATTTCTGCACAGATAATTATGCAACTACTTCTCATTGTAATGCCTTCTTTAAAAAAATTGTCTGAAGAGGAAGGCGGCAGAAAGAAAATTCAACGTATTACACGTTATGCTACTGTTGGTATATGTCTTTTACAGTCATATGTTGTAACCGTGTACGCAAAATCAATACCCGATGCAATAACAATGAATATGCTACCTTATACACTTCTTGCAATGCTAACTGTAACCACCGGTACTGTTTTTCTTATATGGATGGGCGAACAAATAACACAGCGGGGTGTAGGTAATGGTATATCTTTAATTATTTTTGCCGGAATTGTTGCCCGAATGCCTGGTGCTGTTATCGAATTGCTCAGACAGGTTAAGGAAGGAAATATCAATGCAGTACATGTTATTATTGTCTTGGTTATGTTTGCAATTGTTATTGGCCTTGTAATATATGAGCAGCAGGGGCAGAGAAAAATTCCGGTAAATTACGCAAAAAGAGTTGTAGGAAGAAAAATGTACAGTGCCCAAAGTACGTATATTCCTTTTAAAATTAACCCGTCCGGAGTAATTCCTGTTATATTTGCTTCTTCGGTTTTGACATTCCCCTTACAGATTGCTGGGAATTTAGGTCCTGACGTAAAATGGCTGGCCAGTTTTTCTTATTGGTTGCGTCCACAGGGTATGCCGTATATAATTATCTACACTCTTCTCATTATCTTTTTTGCTTATTTTTATACACAGGTAACACTTAATCCTGTTGAAATTGCAAAACAGATACGGGAAAACGGGGGGTCTATTCCCGGTATTCGTACAGAGAAAATGGAAGAGCATCTTTCAAAAATTCTCAACAGGATTGTTTTACCAGGATCAATTTTTCTCGCTTTTATCGCAATTATACCAACTATTGTACAACGGCTATTTCATTTTCCCTATCAGATATCTATGCTGATGGGTGGTACATCACTGCTTATAATGGTTGGAGTGGATCTGGACACTATGTCTCAGATAGAAGGGCATTTAAGGATGCATCATCATGAAGGTCTTGTGAAGAAAGGCAAGATACGTTCAAGGAATTTATAGAGGTATACTATGAAAGTTAGAGCAAGTGTAAAACCTATGTGTGATAAGTGTAAGGTTATTAGAAGAAAAGGGGTTGTACGAATTATTTGTGAGAATCCTAAGCATAAACAAAGGCAGAAGTAGGAGGATGAAGTAGATGGCAAGAATTGCTGGTATAGACCTTCCAAATAAGGCTGTAAAGATATCATTAACATATATTTTCGGAATTGGAAGGACATCCGCACTTAAAATATGTGAGAATACCGGTGTAAATCCCGATCTTAGGATAAATGATCTATCTTCGGATGATATCAATAAAATTAGATCGGAAATTGGTAGTAGTTACACCGTTGAAGGTCGTTTAAGAACGCAGGTTGCCTTAAATATTAAAAGGCTCATGGATATAGGTTGTTATCGTGGTCTCCGACACATGCGCGGTCTTCCGGTGCGTGGGCAAAGAACCAAAACAAATGCTCGCACACGGAAAGGAAAAAAGAAAACGGTAGCAGGGAAGAAGAAGTAGGTGGAGGAAGTAAGTGGCTAAAGCTAAGAAAAAATCTAAAAAAACCATATTTGAAGGTAATGTGTATGTGCAGGCAACCTTTAATAATACCATTGTCACCATTACGGATTTAAATGGAAATGCTGTTTCATGGGCAAGTGCCGGTGGTCTTGGTTTTAGAGGAGCAAAAAAATCAACACCTTACGCTGCACAGACAACAGCTGAAACAGCTGCTAAAAAGGCGATGGATTTTGGATTAAGAGAAGTTCATGTTTTTGTCAAGGGGCCTGGCGTTGGGAGAGAATCTGCAATAAGATCTCTTGGTAATCTTGGTTTATCAGTAAAGAGTATAAAAGACATAACACCGACTCCTCATAACGGTTGCAGACCAAGAAAGAGTAGAAGGGTTTAGGAGAGGGAGTGTAGATGGCAAGATATATAGGACCTCAGTGCCGGCTGTGCCGCGCTGAAAATACAAAACTGTTTTTAAAAGGTGCGCGGTGTCATAGTGCAAAGTGTCCGATAAATAAGAAGGCAAGTCCTCCCGGGAAAGGTCCCCGTTACAGAACGAGGAAAATGTCTGACTACGGGATACAGCTGAGAGAAAAACAAAAATTAAAGAGAATTTTTGGAATGCTTGAAAAGCAGTTTAAGATTACTTTTGAAGCAGCTGATCGTCAGGTTGGGAAAACCGGCGAGAATCTCATAACACTTCTTGAAAGACGTCTGGATAATATTGTATACAGGATGAGATTTGCTTCATCTAGAAAAATGGCCAGACAGTTAGTATCTCATGGGCATATTTTAGTAAATGGGAA
>CAYSXD010000085.1:2181-8676 GCA_964434925.1 uncultured Spirochaetaceae bacterium | reverse complement strand
AGATAAGGATCTTTCATCGGACGGGGATGAGTTTGATCTTCCTGATATGGATGACGGGATGGAAGAGACGGATCTGGATTTTTCAGAAAGTATGGAAGATTTTGCTGCTTCCGATGAGACAGAAGCAGCAGCTGAGAATATTCCCACCTCTGATATTGAAGGGGCTTCGGAACCGGAAGAAGTGGATTTTTCAACGGATGAGGATGAGTTTGTTCTTCCTGACATGGATGACGGGATGAAAGAAACGGACTTTGATCAGAGTGATACTATTGATGAGTTTTCAATTCCCGAAGCAGATGGACCTTCGGAAACTGACGATTTGGACCTTGGAGAATTCCAGCTTGCGGATGATGAGTCACTGGAAGAGGATTTTGAAGTAGATGAATTTAATCTGGGCGATCTTGGGCAGGACTTTGGTGTTCTTGACGAGGCTGAAGAATTAAACTTCACGGCACCTGAAGAAACTACTTCCGCAGCGGGAGGAACGTTTTCTCAGGGGGAGGGAAACGAAGAGCTTGGGGAGGAAGAATCGTTTCAGATTTCCGAAGACGATTTTCAAAAACTAAAAACAACACTTAATACCCTTCCGCGAAATCTCAAAATTGCTATTGAAGAGGCAATTGGTGATAAAAATCTTTCCGGTGATAAATTGAGACGTCTGACGGACGCGCTTATTGCAGGGAAATCTCCAAAAGAGATAGCTTTAATTACCAGTAGCATCACCGGCCGAAAAATTAAAATACCCTCCCGGTTTGAAAAAAGATCCGGTATAAATTTTGAAGAGGAAAAAGAAACTTTTTCCTATATTTTCAGACATACAATACTTCCATTAATGAGGATGTTGTTCCTGGGGCTGGTTGTCGTTTCCGTCCTCACATTTTTGGGATATAAGTTCGTTTATAAACCGGTCCGGGCTTATATTCTGTATAATAAAGGATATTCTCAGCTGGAGGAGCAGCACTATACCCGGGCGGATGAGTATTTTGACCGCGCTGCCGGCTACAGAGTTATTAAAAAACAGTTTTTCCGATACGCTCTGGGTTTTAGAGATAAAAAACAGTGGGATTTAGCGGAAAAGAAGTATGATCAGCTTCTGGAAAAATATCCATTGGATAAGAAAGGAACCCTGGCCTACGCGGGAATGGAGTTCCATGATCTGCATCATTATGAGAAGGCCTCTTTTCTGCTTAAAAAATTTCTAAAAGATCATGTTACCGATTACGACGCGCTTCTTCTGTATGGAGATGTGAATCTGGAATGGGGAGGTGAAGATCCTTCCCGGTATGAGACGGCACGAAGAGCTTATGCGCGAATTATGAAAAACTATGGTGTGGAGAATAAAATCCTCTTTCGTATGATGAAATATTTTATTCGAACTGATAATACAAAACAGGTTGAAATACTAAAACTACGATTTCAGGCTGATAAGGATTTGAAAGTTGATCCTTCGGTGTATGCCGAACTGGCTAAATATCAAATAGATAGAAATGATCTTGATGATGTAAAAGATATTCTCTTCCGTGCGAAAAACGTTAATAATACACTGCCTGAAATACACTATCAACTGGCCCGGTATTTTCGTAAAACAGGTGATACCGGTGAAGAGGATAAAGCTCTTAGTCAGGCCCTTCATTATCTGAACGAGAAGGAACCCCTCTCCCAATCACGCCTGGAGGAGAAGATTGATGTTTTTCGCAGATTAGGAGAACGATCGTATGCGAAGCAGGAATATATTCATGCTCAGGAATATTATAATAAGGGTATTACTCTCCTGGAAAAATCGAGGAAATTTAATCTTATACATCCACAAAATCCGATTTATGGTAAAATGTATGCCGACCAGGGTGATGTGTATTATTTTATTAATGGTGATCTGGATAGAGCATTAGAAATGTATGATACGGCGGAAAAAGAATCTTATTACAGCCCGAATGTCTATTATAATAAAGGGTATATATACTATACAAAAAATAACTTTAAAAAATCACTTTTGAATTTCTACAATGCGGCAGGAAATTTTTCGACGAATACCAACCTTCTTTTTACAACGGCAAATACGATGTATCAGAGTAATGACCTCTTTATGGCTCAGGGATACTACAATCATCTTCTGGATATAATGGATACCAGGCTGAATGCCGAAATACCTCTTCAGCTTAATTATCGTAAGGATCAGCAGAAACTTCTCAATGACCTTGTTAAAGCGACAAACAATCTTGGGGTTACACTGTACGGTTTGTATGAAAGAACGGGAAATCCTGAGAAGTTTACCAGGGCCCTTGTTCTTTTTACCGAGTCCGAAGATTATTATGATACACTTACCCGCAATCAGGAAACAATGGAACGAACAAACTCAATAAATCTTGCTTTTTTAAATCAGAAAAAACTTCTGTACCCGGTAAAAGGTTATTCTCTCCAGATTTATAAAAATATTCAAAAGGATATGAGTTATCTGAGTTTTGATTAGTACATCCAGTTGAATTTGTCTTCCGCTTTGCCGTACTGTATGCCTTTGAGTGTCTTGAGGAGATTCAGAGTCAGATCACCTATCTTGCCCCTGTTAAATACAACAGTGTTTGATCCTTCTGTTATTGATTCGATGTATCCCACTCCGGCGGCGGTCCCGGTAACAAAACATTCTTTTGCATCGGATAGTACTTCATCGATCGATATCCTTCGTTGTTCAGGTGTTACGCCCAAATCCTGGGCAAGGGTCAGTATACTTTTTCGGGTTATTCCCGGCAGTATCGTGTCTGAAAGTTCAGGGGTAACAAGATTTCCGTTTTTAAGTAAGAAAAAGATATTGCACGAAGAGCCTTCTTCAACATACGTATGCTGTGCGGCATCCAGGAAAATTACTTCCATAAATCCGTCGGCTTCAGCTTTCTTTTTCTCAAGAATGGGAATGGTATAGTTTGAATCGCTTTTAATCCAGCCGGTTCCGCCCTTTGTTGCTCTGGCTCTGTCAGTGACACGAGCTTTAGTGTTCCCCGGCCTAAAATAGGCACCTACCGGTGTGGCAATAAAGACAACCCATGGATTGTGACTTAAGCCGAGTCCAATACCAGGTTCCGAATAGGTAAAGGGCCGGAAATAAACCGATTCGCCTGACAGAAAATTATCTTTTTCCCAGGCGGCATCATAGACAGGCTTAAACCTTAGCTCACTGTTTTTCTTTACCAGTTCCGCTGCTGTTCCCAGAAACATATCTTCCGGGTATGGCGGCATTCCCAGCCCTTTCATGGAACTGGCAAAACGGGCGGCATTCTCATTGGGGCGGAAGAGTTTTAACGTTCCATCCGCTTGCGGATACGCTTTCATTCCTTCAAAACACCCCATGCCATACTGTGTGGTATAATTTACCAGAGGGAGCTGGGGAAATGAATTTCTTGAAGCTAAAAGTACTGAAAGGTCATCCTCACTGAGAGCGGCTTCCTCTTCCGGGGATTTATGAGGTTTCAAAATATAGTTTTCAACCCACTTTTCTCCGGTATATTTTGCCGTGTATGTCCATGGATACATTGCCAGTGAAAAACCTTTTGCCATGATAAGCTCCTTACGCGCGTAATTGTTTATAGTTTAAAACACACCACCCTTGTGGTCAAGGCAGGAAACATTTACGTATACTACTATTAAAAAAAATAAGAATATATTAATATAAAAGGCGTTTATATGATGTTTGTTACAAGGAGTAGAAAATATGGTAGATAATGTTTTTATTCTTGCCGGAGGAGCGGGAACGAGGCTCTGGCCGGCATCAAACAGATTGGTACCAAAACAATTCCTGAAAGTGGAAAAAGAGAAATCTCTCCTTCTTTTAACTATTGAGAGAGCCCTTTCACTTCATATAAACGGAGAGATTTATATTATTACGTTAAAAGAGCAGATGGCTGCAGTTATTACCGAATGCCGGAAACTTAGCGAAGGGAGAGAAAAAATAGTCATACTTCCCGAACCGGAACCCAAAAACACGGCACCTGCCGTTGCGGCGGCTGCCGGATATCTGCGGGGTAAAGGCAGAGGAGCTGAAAGTATCCTTGTAATGCCGGCTGATCATCTTATTCTTCCACTGGAGAAGTTTAAAGATGATGTTGAAAAAGCTGATCGTCTTGCGGAGAAAGGACTTCTGGTAACTTTCGGAATACAGCCCTTCTATCCGGCGACAGGATACGGGTATATAGAGGCCGGGAGCAGTAACGGTACCGGATTCAGTGTGAAACGTTTTAGAGAGAAACCGGACCGAAAAACGGCTGAAAACTTTATTACGCAGGGTAATTTTTACTGGAATTCAGGGATGTTTGTCTTTTCGCTTGATACTTTCTGGCATGAGCTTTCCGTTCATGCGCCGGACATTGAAAAGGTGTTCCGCAGTATTGGGGAAGTGGATGCTTTTGAAACCGTGCAGGGGGTTGGAATTATACTACATAGCGAAACGGTCCGGGAGATCTACGCGGCATCACCGAAAAATTCCATTGACTATGCGGTTATGGAAAAAAGTAAAATCGCGGCGGTTGTGCCTGCTTCATTCGACTGGAATGATATAGGAAGCTGGGATGAAATGGCTGAAATTTACTCCCATCCCGCCGCTGGGGATATCCGGGATACTGTTTTTCCTGTTGAGGCTTCCAATAATTATGTCGTTTCGGATATACCCGTCGCGTTATGCGGTGTGGATGATCTTATTGTTGTGCAGAAAAACGGTGCGCTTTTAATTTGCAAAAAAGGGAAAGGCCAGCTGGTAAAAAATGCTGTTGAACTGCTGAAAAAACATGGTAAAAACGAATTATTGTAGAGACAGGTGGAATAACCGCAGGGACAGGTTTCAGGCTTGTCCCTACGGTAATAAAAAATATTAAAATGTTGAAGCACCAGCTTCATTTTCTCTGTTTGTTATTGCATAACCATTAATTTGGTAATACACTTAATTTATATGGGGAAAAACATGGAAGTAATGGCTGACATCCTTGAACAGGAGCTTGAAGAAGCTTTTGAAGTAAAGAGCAAAAAATCTCTCCACCGGTATGTTGTTCTTTTAACGGAAAACCTTGTAAAAAGAGATTTGTATGAGAAGGATCAACTGGGTTTACGGTCGGATATCAGGGACCTTACCGAGATTGTTAAACGAGGCTTCGAACGGATGGATGAACGTTTTGAGGCCATGCAAATTCAAATGGACCAGCGGTTTGACGCGGTAGATAAACGTTTTGAGGCAATGGATAAACGGTTTGAAGGCATACAGAGCAGCATGGATAAACGGTTTGAAGGCATACAGAGCAGCATGGATAAACGGTTTGAAGCAGTGGATAAACGGTTTGAAGATATGTTTCACTATGTTGATAAGCGATTTGACGGAATAGACAAAAAATTTAATATGATGTTTACCTTTATGAATATAGGGATGGGAATTATTATTCTTATTACCATACTGGCAAAATTTCTAATGTAGGTTGTCATGTCTTCCAGGGATGAAGTTTCAGCCATTCCCGTTCTTTTTGAAGAAATTTAACTATTTCTGTTGAAATTTCTTTGCCTGCTTTCAGACCTTTTTTATCAAAAGGGTCAATCTCTTCATACTTTTTCTGCTCTGCATCTATCAGTTTCATAAATTCTTCTTTTCTGGAAACAAGATGTACCAGGAGCTCCCGTGTCTGGAATTTTTCTTTTTGAGTGAACGCAAGAATGGAGAGTATTTCAGAGAAAAATTTACTCTGTATTTTCAACCGAGGTGCAATGGGTGTGTAATCGCGATTCTCAAGGAGAGAAGCGGATAAAGGGGCTGTCCGGGGTGGACTTTCGCCTTCCAGAAGTGTCCTGTAGGCGATATTGAGTTTTATAGTAATATCGCTTAAAGACTGTTTGAAATTTTCCTGCAGCGATTGTCTTTTTTCTGCCGGGATTTTTCCCGCAAGGTCCTTCATCTTTTTAATTTCATTCTGATACATTTTTGCGTACATAAGGATTTTTTTTACTTCAGCATCCTTTATTTTATCAGGGTCGGAGTGCACTTCTTTTTTAATATACTGCAGTATCTCCGGGAGGGGAAATGTTTGAGATATCGTTTCTGCCGGTTTGCGGGGGATATCCGCTCCCGGGGTTACAGGTTTCACTTTAGAAATCTTAATTTTCTTCAGGCAGAAAAGACGCTGAAGGAGGGTAACAACCAGGAGGGCTCGGCCACTTTCTATACAGACAGGAAGCTGTTCAATGGCCCGTGAGCTATGCATGAGTGATTCGAGAGGTTTAAGAAGTGTGGCAATACTGTTTTTTTTATATTCAAAAATACCCTCAAGAACAGAACCTTTCAGCTCCCGGATTATTGAATCAAGTTCCGGAGCAGAAAGCTTAAAGTAGGTAATAATTTCATCCGCGTGGTTTATGACCTGCTCGATACCAAACCAGTCCTGACGTGTGACAGTGTTTATTGCCTCATTCATGTGCTGAATGTACAACCAGATGGGGGAAAAAACAACACAAGTGGAGATTTTTTAGAAAAAA
>CAYSXD010000085.1:0-2081 GCA_964434925.1 uncultured Spirochaetaceae bacterium | reverse complement strand
GAATTAGCGTGAAACGGGTCGATTTAATAAAGAAAATAACAAAATCCGGTTGTGTATTAATTCGTCAAGGAGGAAAACTTGACTGGTATCAGAATCCGGAAACAAAAATATCTCAGCCCGTTCCCCGGCACAGGGAGATTGCTGAGTCTCTTGCAAAGCATATTATAAAGAAATTAAGGTGAATCTATGAAAACGGGAATGAACCTGTCTTCATGATCAGTTTGGTTTCCCCTGTTTTACAATGAATAATCATTTTTTCTGTACCATTGCTGTATATTGTGAAGAATGATAAAGCCGGGAAAGGCATTTTAGGACATAAACTTCTTCAAACTGCTTGATAACCTTAAGAAAAAATAAAACTTTCTTAAGGTGCAGCGGGTTAAATTTTTGCTAAAGTCTTGACTTTTTTCTTTTTTCATGAATCCTTGTACAGGTTTGTCGGCCGTTGACCGATATTTTATACGGATAGTGTGCGGGAAAAGTATTTTTTCTTGACAACGCTCATGTGCGTTGCTATACTGTTCAGGATAAGAATGAAAAGGGAATATACCGGATCGTTGGTCTGGTCCCTAATATTTTTGGAGGAAAAAAATATGAAGAAAACTCTATTTATTTTGCTTGCATTTGCTCTTGTCGGTTCATTTGCTTTTGCAGAAGTAACCGGCGTTGCAGCCCCCACAGTAACGGGAAGCGTTTCAGGAACTTTTGGTGTAGATCTTAACACTAACGCAACAGGATTTGTAAATGATGCTTCTGTAACACTTACTGTTCCTTTTGCTGGCGGCAGCGATACAAAGATGGGAAAAGGTGGTATGTATGGAGAGATTAGTATCTCAGATATCGACTTTAATCTAGCAAACGATGGTACTGTTACTGCTGGTGATCCGACCATTACTGCTAAAATTGTTATGGGACCATTATGGATTGGAATTAATAATCCTGACATGACCTTTAATATGGTAAACCTTAATACTGACCTTCAGACAGATTCTGTTGACGATACAGCAACAGTAGATGTCAATGCTGATGTCTCCGGAACCGGCGGCATGAGTGTTGGATATACCAGTGATATGTTCTCTGTAGCTTTTATGGTTGCGTCCAAACTTGACTATACAACAACTGATGCAGTTGCTTCAGCCCTTGAAGACTCAACAACATCATGGTTGGATTCAAATACAAGTGATAAAGCAGATGCAGTTTCCGCTGTAGCTGCAAATACAGACAACAATTATGTATTCGGTGCTAACGCCAGTGTAACTGCCGGCCCCGCTACCATTCCTGTATACTTTGCGTATGACGCAACATACTCGGGAACTGATGCGTTAATGGGTTTTGGTGCAAAACCTTCCGTTACCGTTGCAGGCGCGACAGTCGCTGGTCCTGTTGACTATGTTTCCGTTGGTTCTATGAACGGTCTTGAAGCTGATCCTTCCGTTTCCTACGCTCTGGACGGTGTTGGTACATTTACTACTGATTTTGAATATCTTAAATATACAAGTATTCCTGGTGCCGTTGATGCAATGAATCTTAACTTTACCTATGCAGAAGGTGTTACCGATGCTGTAACTTCAACTCTTACTGTTGGGCTGACCGGCCTTGATACTACACTTGGCTGGACGGTAGATATGGATAATACCATCAATCTTGACGGTATGGCTCCCTATGTTAACTTCGGTTATGGGGATGACAAGGTGTTTGATCTTCAGGTTGGTGTTGCTTTAACATCACTTATTGATATGGCTACCGTTACTCTTGATTATACTTCTTCTGATCTTTCTTCAGACAATGGCACTGTAACAGCTGCTGTATCAGTTTCTTACTAGGTAAACCTCAGCTTTTGAGTTTAAAGACCCCGCTTTTCGGCGGGGTCTTTTTGTTTATCCATCGAAGCGGTTACCGTCCTGATAATGGAGAGGAGGGATACCGGCTTTAACCAATTATAATCCTGCCTGCTTTTCCATGTTTCCATTAATTCCCATATCGCGCACCAAGAAAAACCGGTTTTTTCCAAAATAGGCTGTTTTTTTGAAGCGGTACACGTTTCTTCCGTGTATTAAATAAGTAAATCATGAGGAGGAGAT